>JAJTHJ010000383.1 GCA_021298875.1 Burkholderiales bacterium
GGCGCCGGTGCGGGTTCGGCGGCGGCGGGCTCCGCAGCCTCGGGCGCGGCCGGCGTGATTGCCCGCGTCGGCCGTGCCGGCGGCGCGCTCGGCTTGTCGGCGAGCGCGATCGGCGCCGGCAACACGAAAAGCTCCGCCTGCACCACGGTCTGCGGTGGCGGCAGATCGAACTCCATACCGCGTTCGACCTCCGCCAACAGCGTCACGTGCAACAGCAACACGGCCGCCAGCACCAGCGCGGCGCGCAGGCCGGTGCGCACGCGCAACGAGCGAGGCGGCGGGACGGTCGGCATCGGTGCAGAATAGTCCAATGCTCCGCCTGCTTCTCTCCCTCATCGCCGCGCTCTGCGCGGCAGTCGGCATCCTCGCAGCGGCGCAAGCCGCGCCGTCCGAAGCCGCACCGCCGGCGACCGTGCGCCTGCTCAATCGCGACATCGTCACGCTGCGCGCCACGGTCTTCGACGCCACGCCCGAGCAGCGCGTCTGGCGCATCGAGCAGCGGTTGCGCGACGTGCCGGCGAGCGAAATCGATGCGCCGCTGCGGCTGCTCGACGTGCACACCGACGGCATCCAGGGCGTCCAGATCCTGCTCGGCAGCCGCGCGCTGATGACGCTGACCACCAAGGACGTCGACGCGGAAAGCGGCCAGACGCTGCAACACCTGGCCGAGCAAACGCGCCAACGGCTGGAAGAACTGCGCGCCGCCTACCGCGACACGGTCACCGGCGCCAATCTGCGCTCCGGCCTGCTGCGCGCCGTCGTCGCCACCGCGATCCTCGGCGTGCTGCTGTGGGTCGGCTGGGTCGGCACCGGGCGCCTGCTCGCCTGGATGAAGCAGAAGCGCGACACCTGGGCCGCGGTTCATGCGCACGTGGACTGGCGCGAGTTCATGGGCAACGTGCTGGTCTACGCGGTGCGTGTCGTGCAAGTGGGGCTGGCAGCACTGCTGCTGTATCTCTGGCTCACGCGCGTGCTCGACGGCTTTGCCGCCACCGAGCCGCTGGCGCAGGCGTTGACCGCCTGGTTCTTCGACACGCTCGCCTGGCTGTGGCGTGGCACGCTCGCCAGCATTCCGGGCATCGCCACCGTGGCCATCGTGCTGGGGCTGACCAATGCCGTCGCCTCCGCCGTGCAGGTGATGTTCAACGGCGTGCGCGACGGGCGGCTGCGCCTGCCCGGCGTGCATCCGGACACCAGCACCGCCACGCGCCGGCTGGCGACCCTGACCATCTGGGCGCTCGGCATCGCCATCGCCTACCCCTACCTGCCGGGGTCGAGCAGCGACGCGTTCAAGGGCCTGTCGGTGCTGCTCGGCCTGATGGTCACGTTGGGCTCGGCCGGCATCGTCACCCAGGGCATGAGCGGGCTGGTGATCATCTACTCGCGCGCGTTGAAGCGCGGCGACTTCGTGCGCGTGGGCGAGGTCGAAGGTGTGGTGACCGAGGTCGCGGCGCTCGCCACCAAGATCGTCAACATCCGCAACGAAGAGGTGACGATCCCCAACGCCGTGCTGGTGGCCAACCCGATCCACAACTACTCGAAGCTCGCCGGCACGCACGGAACGTTGTTGTCGACCAAGGTGACGATCGGCTACGACGCGCCCTGGCGCCAGGTGCACGCGCTGCTCCAGCAGGCGGCGGCCGCCACCGAGGGGCTGCGAACCACGCCCGAGCCGCGCGTTTTCCAGCGCGCATTGTCCGACTTCTACGTGGAGTACGAGCTGCTGTTTGCCATCGACAAGCCGATCGAGCGCATCCCCACACTGTCGCGCCTGCACGCCGCCATCCAGGACGCCTTCAACGAAGCCGGCGTGCAGATCATGTCACCGCACTTCTTTGCGCAGCCGGAGCGGCCGGTGGTGGTGCCGAAGAGTCAGTGGGATGGGGTGCCGCCGGCGGCCAGCTAACGTCGGTCAGACGCCCGGAAGGACCCCGATAAATGCCAACCTCCGCGTTGCCACCGCCGCCGACGCATCAGTGCTCGCGGATGTCGGTATGAACGTCTGGATCGACACCTACGCCGGCAACGGCCTGACGCCCCAGAGCATCGATAACGTCATTCTCGCTGGGCCGCGCAGCGTCGGGACCTTGGAGCGCTGGGGATACCCCCAGTCGACCGCACGGCGGTGCTGCCAACGAAGCCATGGATGACGTTAACCTTTGCGTCGAGGGCAATCCATCGAAGGAACTCACGCGAGCGCTCTTCGATGAACTCTTTCGCGCCAATACGGAGCGCACGGGCGACGGGGCGATCGAGCAGCTTTGCGTGGTGGCCCGCGACGCGGACGGCGTGCTTGTCGGCGGCGCCTACGGTGAAATCTATTGGGGCTGGCTCAATGTCGCGGCGCTGTGGGTCGCCCCCTCGTTGCGGCGGCGGGGACTTGGCACTCGGCTTCTGGCTCTGGCCGAAAGGGAGGCCGCCGCCAAGGGCTGCCACGGCGTGTACCTGGATAGCTTCACGTTCCAGAGTCCGAGCTTGTACGTCCGGGCCGGATACGAAATCTTCGGCACGCTGGAAGACTTTCCTCGTGGCCACGCACGGCATTTCCTGCGCAAGAAGTTGCGCGTCGTCTGACGCCTTGGGCGGCACTCACGCGTCATGGACATCGCGCCGTCTTTAACTGCTTCCCCGCGCCTTGGCGCGTCCGCCTGAAGATTAGGTTATTGCCAACCTTTTCCGTAAACACTGCTCTTTCCCCGTCCACGCGTTGGAACGCATTGATGCAACTCGATCTGAAAAGACACCCATGAAACTCGCCACTCTGCGCGACGGCTCGCGCGACGGACTGCTCGCCGTCGTCTCGCGCGACCTCTCCACCGCCCACTACGCCAGCGGCATCGCCAGCCGGATGCAGCCGGCGCTGGACGACTGGGACTTCATCGCGCCGCAGTTGAACGACCTGTACATCACGTTGAATGAGGGTCGCGCACGGCACGCGTTCGCGTTCGACCCGAAGCAGTGCATGGCGCCGCTGCCGCGCGCCTACCAGTGGGCCGACGGCTCGGCCTACGTGAACCACGTGGAACTCGTCCGCCGCGCGCGCGGCGCGGAAATGCCGGAGACGTTCTGGACCGACCCGCTGATGTACCAGGGCGGCTCGGACGATCTGCTCGGCCCGTGCGAGGACATCATCTGCGCTTCCGAAGACTTTGGCATCGACTTCGAGGGCGAGGTCGCGGCGGTGACCGGCGATGTGCCGATGGGCACCCAGCCCAAGGACGCGGGCGAGCACATCCGGCTGCTGATGCTCGTCAACGACGTGAGCCTGCGCAACCTGATCCCGGCCGAACTCGCCAAGGGCTTCGGCTTCTTTCAGAGCAAGCCGGCTACGGCGTTCTCGCCGGTGGCGGTCACGCCCGACGAACTGGGCGAGGCCTGGGAGGGCAAGAAGGTCTCGCTGCCGCTGCTCGTGCACTGGAACGGCAAGCTGGTCGGGCAAGCGCAGGCGGGCGAGGACATGGTGTTCGACTTCCCGCACCTGATCGCGCACATAGCCAAGACGCGCAACCTGCGGGCCGGCAGCATCGTCGGCAGCGGCACGGTGAGCAACAAGAACCCGGCGGCCGGTTACTCCTGCATCGCTGAGAAGCGCGCGCTGGAGACGATTGCCGAGGGCCAACCGTTCACGCCGTACATGAAGTACGGCGATACGGTGCGGATCGAAATGCTGGGCGCGGATGGGCAGTCGATCTTTGGCGCGATCGAACAGAAGGTCGCACCCTTGCGCGGCTAGCGCTGCGGCGCCCATACTGCGGTCAGCGTATCCGGAGAGCTTCATGGCCACCAAGAGTCCCCGTTCGTCGATCCCCTTCGCCGGCACGGTCGGCGACAGCCTCGAACTGATGAAGAAGGTCTGGGGTATGGCCGGGCTGCCGAGCGTGCCGGGTGCGACGCAGGCGGCGCAGTTCGTCGCCGGGTTGCCCTCGGCGCTGCCGTCGATGATCACGCCGACGATGGACGTGGCCGAACTCGACAAGCGCATCGCCGACCTGCGCGCGGTCGAGCAGTGGCTCAACCTCAACATGCAGATGCTGCGCACGACGATCCAGACGCTGGAGGTCCAGCGCAACACGATCGCCACCGTCAAGTCGATGGGCGGTGCGCTGCTGAGCCCGGTGCGCGGCAGCTTGGCGGGTGGTGCGCCAGCGATCCCGCCGATGCCGCCGATCGACCCCTATGCCGCGCCGCCGCCGGCGCGCCACACGGCGCGCCGCAAGACCCCCCGCAAGAAGCCGCACCCGCCGACCGTGACCGAAGCGCCGTTGAACCCGATGGCCTGGTGGAACACGCTGCAAGACCAGTTCAGCAAGGTGGCCGCGGCGGCGGCAACGGCGGGCGAAGCGGAGGCCAAACCCAAGAAGCCCGCCAAGGCCAGCCGCAAGCGCGCGGCCAAGGGCGCGTGAGGCGGCGGTGAAGTTCCGCAGCGCGCACGGCTCGCACCCCGACGGCACGGTGGCCGTCGAGGAGTGCATGCTGGGGCTGGCCGCCTACGCCGGCGACACGCACTACGCGCGCAACCCCAACCTGGGGTTCGTCTACCTGACCGACGCGCTGGCGCCGCAGGCCGAGCAGATCCTGACGCTGCGCAAGCTGCGCACCGGGGTGGCCAACTGGGTCGGCGCCGCCGGCATCGGCATCGCCGCGGGCGCCACCGAGTTCATGGACGAGCCGGCGCTGGCGGTGATGCTGGGCGAATTCCGCGCAGGCAGCGTGAACGTGTTTTCCGGCACGCAGCGCCCGCCGGCGGCGGGCACGCGCACCGACCGCGGCAGCGCCGCGGCGCACACGGCGCTGGTGCATGCGGACCCGGAAACCCCCGAGCTGCCCGAGCTGATCGCCGACATGGCGCGCAAGGTGGACAGCGGCTATCTCTTCGGCGGCGTGGTGAGCAGCCGCAACCGGCCGGTGCAGATCGCCGACCGCGTGCTGACCGGCGGCCTGTCGGGGGCGGTGTTCGGCGCCGACGTGGACGTGGTCTCGCGCGTCACGCAGGGCGTGCATCCGCTGGCGCGCGCCGCGCGCCGCCGCGTGACCGAGGCGCAGGACAACCTGATCCTCGAGCTCGACGGCCGGCCGGCGCTGGAAGCACTGCTGGAAGACGCCGGAATCCGTTCCAAGGCCGAGGCGCTGGCCGGCGATGAGCCCAGCCGCGAGGACGCCGCGCGCCACCGCGCGCAGTTGCAGGCGCTGGGGCGGCGCGGCTTGTTCGTCGGCATCGCGCCCGAGGCCGACGGTTACCGCGAGGCGCGCCCGGCGCTGCGCGACGACTATCTGGTGCGGCACGTGGTGGCGATCGACCCCGGCCGCGGCGCGGTGGCGATTGCGGCGATGGTCGAGCCGGGCATGGGCATCACCTTCTGCACCCGCGACGACAATGCCGCGCGGCGCGACCTCGTGCGCATTTGCGCGGAGATTCGGGATCACCTGCACGAGCAGAGCGAAGCGCGCGGCGAAGACGTGACGCCGCGCGGCGCGGTGTACGTGTCCTGCCTGGGCCGCGGCAGCCACATGTTCGGCGAGTCGCACGAGGAGCTGCGCGTGATCCGCCAGCAACTGGGCGACGTGCCGCTGGTGGGCTTT
This sequence comes from Burkholderiales bacterium, assembly GCA_021298875.1. Classification (GTDB taxonomy): domain Bacteria; phylum Pseudomonadota; class Gammaproteobacteria; order Burkholderiales; family Burkholderiaceae_F; genus JAJTHJ01. The sequence goes on from JAJTHJ010000383.1 coordinate 5,581, forward strand.
TATGCCGGAGGCGAGATCGGCGGGAAGAACTTGTACGGGTTTACCGGGGTGTTGACGGTGTTTTGCTGATCGTGATCTGTGATCCGTGATCGGTGATCCGTCTTCCGTTAAACGGATCACGGATCACGGATGACGGATCACCGATCAGTTCAACCGCTCCGGCGACTGCCCGCTCGGCGCGCCGGAAATCTCCAGCGCTTCCACCCACGGCGGCCCTTTGTCCGGCCACCACTCGGCCTGTTTGACGAAGCGCGCCAGCAACCCGAGCGTGCGGTGCGAGGAGGGTCGATCGAGCGTCAAGCGCGCGGGCGGCGCGCCGGCGGACTCGATGTCGATCACGCAGCCGCCCGGCTGCGGCTTGATCTGCAAGCCCAGCACCAGCGCCGGCGGCGTTTGCGCCACCACGCGCGCCGACGGCTCCGCAGTGGCCTGCGCGCGCGCCTGCGCCGCGGCGTGCTCCATCGACAGCGCCTCGCCCACTAAGGCCGAGGGCAGCTTGTTGGCGAGCGGGTTGGAGTTGGTCAGCCAATGCGCCATCGCCTCACCCCAGCGCAACACGATGCGGCGGGTGAGCCAGAAGGCACGCGCGTTGCCGGCGGCGTCGGCGGCATCCAGCCGCAGCCGGTCTTCGATTGCGGCGAAGCCCACCGAGATGCGGTGGATCTGGAACGGCGGCGGGGCGGCGGGTGCGGCGGGAGCGTTCATGCGCGCAAGCCTACATCGTGTAGTTGAGCGCCAGCCGCCCGCCGTCCGGGTAGACGATGCTGCCGGTCAGATAGGCCGCGTCGTCGCTGGCGAGAAAGACCGCCACGCGGGCGATTTCGTCCGGCTCGCCCAGCCGGCCCAGGGGCGTGCGCTTCAGAATCCGCTCGCGCGCCGCGTCGTTGGTGAGCACGGCGGTCTTCAGCAGTTCAGTGGCGATCGAGCCGGGGCCGATGCCCATCACGCGGATGCCGCGGGGCGCCAAGGCAATGGCCATCACCTTGGTCAACTGGTTCACGCCGCCCTTGCTGACGGTGTAGGGCACCTGGTTGGCGATCGCCAACACCGCGTTGACCGAACTCATGTTGACGATCACGCCGCGCTCGCTGCCGACCGGCGCGCCGCTGCGCGGCGACTGCGTCGCCATCTGCCGCGCCGCCGCCTGCCCGCAGAGGAACGCGCCTTTGAGGTTGACGCGCAGCACGCAGTCGAAGTCGTCCTCAGCGAGGTCGAGAAAATCCGCCGCGTGCACGATGCCGGCGTTGTTGACGAGCACGTCGAGCCGGCCGTAGTGCTCCACCGCGAAGCGCACCAGGCGCGCGGCCTCGGCGGCGTCGCCGACGTCGCAGCGGCAGGCGATGGCGTTGCCACCGGCGGCGGCGATGTCGCGGGCCAGTGCCGTAGCGCCGAGTTCGTTGGTGTCGGCGACGACGACGAAGGCGCCTTCTTCGGCCATCGCGCGCGCGCAGGCGGCGCCGATGCCTTGCGCGGCGCCGGTCACGATGGCGATGCGTTGGGCGAGCTTCATGAGAGTCACAGGGTGTCGAGAGCGTCGAGCATACGCGCGGCGTCGGCACAGATCGCGGCGCGCTCGGCGGCCGGCAGCCGGGCCACGCTCTTGGCCATCAGGATCGTGCGCGGGTTGGCGGCGAGCGTGTCGTGGTGCCGGTCGAGAAACGCCCAGTACAGCACCGTCACCGGGCAGGCGCGCTCGCCGCTGCGCTGCTCGGGCCGGTAGCGGCAGCTCGCGCAGTAGTTGCTCTGCCGCTTGATGTACTGGCCGCTCGCCACGTAGGGCTTGCTGGTGAAGCGCCCGCCGTCGGCAAAAAGCGCCATACCGGCGACGTTGGGCAGCTCGACCCACTCGACCGCGTCCACGTACACGGCCAGGTACCAGTCGGCCACCTGCCGCGGCTCGATGCCGGCCAGCAGCGCAAACTGCCCGGTGACCATCAGCCGCTGGATGTGGTGGGCAAAGCCGTGCTCGAGCGTCTGGCCGATGCATTCGCGCATGCAGGCCATCTGCGTTTGGCCGGTCCAGTACCAGCGCGGCAGCGCGCGGCGGTGGCCGTAAAAGTTGGCCTGTGCCAGTTGCGGCATGTACTGCCAGTACACGCCGCGGATGAATTCGCGCCAGCCGAGCACCTGCCGCACGAAGCCCTCCACACTCGCCAGCGGTGCCGCGCCGGCCTGCCAGGCGGCGACTGCGGCATCGATCACCTCGCGCGGGTGCAGCAGTTTCAGGTTCAGGCTGGTGGACACCAGTGCGTGCCAGCCGAAGGGCGTGCCGGTCCACATCGCGTCCTGATACGGGCCGAAGTGCGGCAGCCGCTCGGCGACAAAGCGTTCGAGTGCGGCCAAGGCCTGCGCGCGCGTGACCGGCCAGGCAAAGTGGGCGAGCGAACCGGGGTGGTTGTGGAAGCGCGCCTCGACGAGTGCAAGCACCTCGCGCGTGAGCTTGTCCGGCGCGAACTGCGCGGGCGGAGGGATCGCGCCGGGGCCGGTCTTGGGATAGGGCTTGCGGTTGTCGGCATCGAAGTTCCACTGGCCGCCAGCGGGCTCGTTTTCGGCATCGACCAGCACCCGCTCGCGGCGGCGCATCCAGCGGTAGAAAAACTCCATGCGCAACTCGCGCTTGCCGCCGGCCCAGGCGGCGAAGTCGGCGCGCGAGCAGAGAAAGTGCGTGTCGGGCAGCTCGGTCAAGCGCAGGCCGCGCGCGGCGGCCAAAGCGCGAATGGCTTCGCGCAAGCGCCACTCGCCCGGCTCGACCACAACCAGCTCAGCGGGCCGCTCGCGGTCCAGCACGCGGGCGAGGCGGTCGGTCAGCGACGGGCAGTCCCCGTACGCCGGATCGTCGAGCTCGATGTATTCGAGTGGCAGGCCGCGCTTGCGCAGTTCGGCGGCGTAGTGGCGCATCGCCGCCAGAAACAGCGCGATGCGCGCCTTGTGGCTCCAGACGTGGGTGGCCTCGCCGGGCGCTTCGATCAGCAGCAGCCGGTCGCATGCGGGGTCGAGCGCGGCGAGCTGCGGCGAGTCGTGCGCCAGTTGATCGCCGAGGATCAGCCGCAGGCGCTGCGTCATGGGCTGCGCGCCGCCCGGCGGCAGCGGTCGGAGCAGTAGCGGACCTGCTCCCAGGTGCGCGCCCAGCGTCGCCGCCAGGTCATCGGCCGCCCGCAAGCCGCGCAGGGCTTGGCGGGCAGCGCGGCCTTGTTGCCGGCAAATCGCTTCATCGTGCCCCGCCTTGCCAGGCCTGCACCGCGGGGCCGATGGCTGCCAGCGAAGCGAGCACCCGCGCCGGCAGCGCGCGGCGCCCGTGCAGCGCCGGACAACTGCCGCCGACCCAGAGCTGCACCCGCGCCGGCAGTGCGGCGCGCAGTTCGGCCAGCCCGTCGAGCACCTGGCGCGCGGCCATCACGCCGGTAAACGACAGGGCGACGATGTCGGCGCGCTGCGCCGCGGCCGCGCGCGCGATGTCCGCCAGCGGCGTTTGCACGCCGAGCGAGATGCAGCGGGCGCCCGTCAGCGCAAACATCGCCTCGGCCATCAACAGCCCCAGGCCGTGCGGCTCGCGCGGCAGCGTGGTCAGCAGTACGCGCGGCGCGCCGTCCCCAGCGGGCGCCGGCACCGAACCAATGGCCTGCCGCAGCATCGACTGCACGGTTTCGGAAAAAAGGTGCTCCTCGTAGACCTGCAACTCGCCGCGGCTCCAGGCCTCGCCCACGAGCACGGTCAGTGGCGCGATCACCCGTTGCAGCAAACCGGCCAGCCCGAGCCGCAGCAGATGTTGGGCCAGCGCACGGCGCAGCTCTTCCGCTTGATGGAAGCGCACCAGCGCGAGCAGCGCGCCCAGGTCTTCGCCATCGGCAAGCGGTTCCGCCTGCGCCGCCGCGCACGCGCTGGCCAGCCGCCGCAAGCGCTCCAGCGGCAGCGCCGCGATCTGGCCGGGGCGGTGGCCCGAATCGACCAAGCGCTTGAGCAGGCGCAGTTTTTCGACCTGCGCGAGGGGGTAGGCGCGTTCGCCCTGCGCATCGCGCCGCGGCTGCGGAAAGCCGTAGCGCCGCTCCCACACGCGCAGCGTGTCTTTGGGCAGGCCGGTGTCGCGCTCGACGGCGGCGATCGAAAGCGTGTCGGCAAGGCGGCTCACGGCACGGACGTTTGGCGGGGTGGTCGCGTGAAATTACCGTAACCACCCCAATTTGTCTTGGACAAAAATGGGAACGCTTGCCCAAACCCTCCACGAAAGACCTCGCCCATGCACAAGACACTCATTGCCGCCACTTTGTTCGCCGCGAGCGCCGCGGCCACTGCTGCCGCGCCCTGCCCGGCGAGCCTCGACTTCACCGCGCCGCGCCTGCAAGACGACGCACCGCAAAACCTTTGCCAGTACGCCGGCCGCGTAGTGCTGGTGGTCAACACAGCGAGCTACTGCGGCTATACCCCGCAGTACGAAGGACTGGAGAAGCTCTACGCCAAGTACGCAGCGCGCGGCTTTGCAGTCTTGGGTTTCCCGTCCAACGACTTCAAGCAGGAGAAGGACAGCAATCGCGAGATCGCGGAGTTTTGCTTCAACACCTATGGCGTCAAGTTCCCGATGTTCGGCAAGACCACGGTCACGGGCCCAGGCGCCAGTCCGTTCTACGCGTCTCTGGCCAAAGCGGCGGGCCAGACGCCGAAGTGGAACTTTCACAAGTACCTGATCGACCGCGACGGCCGCGTCGTGGCGAGCTACCCGAGCACAGTCGATCCCGCCGACCCCAAGCTCACCGCAAAGATCGAGCAACTGCTGGCGGCCAAGCGCTGAACCGCAAACGCACGCCGGCGCGACCCCGGCGCCGACCATTGAGCGACAATTCGCCCCTCGCGAAAACCGACGACCCCGGAAAACAGGGGTCAGACCCCTATTTTTCCCGATGAACGTGCGCGACACCGTTTTCCTTCCCGACGTGCAAGGCGCAGCCGATGCCCGCAATGTGGCGATCGCGCGCGTGGGCGTGCGCTCGATGCGCTGGCCGCTCACCGTGGCCACCGCGCAGGGCACGCCGCAGCCGACCGTGGCCGAGGCCGACATGTATGTGGCGCTGCCCGCCACGCAAAAGGGCACGCACATGTCGCGCTTCATCGAGGTGCTGCAACGGCAGGCCGAGCCGCTCGGCGCCGGCGCGCTGCCCGGACTGTTGTCCGCAATGCTGGCGCGGCTGGATGCGGAGCGCGGCGAGATCGCGCTGCGCTTCCCGTTTTTCGTCACCAAGCGCGCGCCGGTGTCGGGGGTGGAAAGCTTGCTCGACTACCAGGTGCAGTGGCGGGTCGCCGGCCCCGCGCAGGCGGCCAGTGTCACGCAGACTGTCGTGGTGCCGGTGACGAGCCTGTGCCCGTGCAGCAAAAAGGTGGCCGACTACGGCGCGCACAACCAGCGCTCGCACATCACCATCGCGGCGGAACTGGCGGGTGAGCTGTCGCTGGAACGGCAGATCCGCATCGCCGAAGAAGCCGCCTCCAGCGAGATGTGGGCGCTGCTCAAGCGCCCCGACGAGAAGTACGTGACCGAGCGCGCCTACGACAACCCCAAGTTCGTCGAAGACATGGTGCGCGACGTGGCGCTGGCGCTGGACCGCGAGCCAGCGGTGGCGGCCTATCGGGTCGAGGTCGAGAACTTCGAGTCGATCCACAACCACTCGGCCTACGCGCAGGTCGAGCGCGACAAGCGCGCGCGGTGAAGATCGCAGTCGTCGGCGCCGGCATCTCCGGCCTCGCCTGCGCGCTGCGCCTGTCCGCGCAGCACGCCGTCGCGCTGTACGAAGCCGCGCCGCGTCTGGGCGGCCACACCAACACGGGGGATGTGACGCTCGCCGGCATCA
>JAJTHJ010000207.1 GCA_021298875.1 Burkholderiales bacterium
CCTGCGGTGCGGCGCGTGGTGCCGGTGGCGCTGCGGCGCTGGCGGCACGCGCCGCTGGCGGCGGCGAGTTGGCGTGAACTGCGTGCTGCGCGCGCGGCGCTGCGCACCGGCCGCTACGACCTCGCGCTCGATGCCCAGGGTTTGCTGAAGAGCGCATGGATCGCGCGCTGGGCGGGCGCGCCCGTGGCGGGGCTGGATGCGTCCTCGGCGCGCGAGCCGCTGGCCAGCCGCTTCTACGCGCATCGCTACGCAGTGCCGCGCGAGTTGCACGCGATCGAGCGGATGCGCGCGCTGGCCGGACAGGCGCTCGGCTACACGCCGCGGGGCGTGGCGCGCTTCGCGTTGCGCTTGCCGCCGCTCGAAGCGAGTGTTGCGGCGGCGCTGCCGGCCGCGCCGTATGCCGTGTTGCTGACCCATTCCAGCCGCGCCACCAAGTCCTGGCCGGACGAGCACTGGATCGCGCTGCAAGCCCGGCTGGCCGCGAGCGGTCTGCGCTCGCTGCTCGTCTGGGGTTCGGAGGAAGAAGGGTGCCGCTCGCAAGAGTTGGCCGCGCACATGGCGGATGCGACCGTCGCGCCGCGCCTGCCACTGACGGCGCTGGCCGCCGTTTTCAAGCGAGCGCGGTTGGTCGTTGGCTTGGACACCGGCTTGTCGCATCTGGCGGCGGTGGTGGGCGCGCCGACGGTTGGCATTTACTGCGACTACGACCCGCGGCTGACCGGCATTGTCGGCGACGCGCGCTGCGCCAGCGCAGGCGACCGGAGCGGGCCGCCACCGCTGGCCGACGTGCAGGCCGCTGTCGACCGCGTGCTGGCCGCCGGCGAGCCGGCGCGATGAAGCTCGCCGTGGAGCGCCTGGGCTACCGGCTGCTGTGGTGGCTCGGCCTGCCGTTGGTGGCCGCCTACCTGCTGTATCGCAGCCTGCGCCAGCCCGAGTACCGCGCGCATTGGGGCGAGCGCTTCCTGGGCCGCGGCCCCGTTCCAGTGAGGGAGGGCGAACTGATCTGGGTGCACGCCGTCTCGGTCGGCGAGACCCGCGCCGCCGTGCCGTTGATCGATGCTCTGGCGCGTGCCCACCCGCGTGCGCGCTTCGTGCTCACCCACATGACGCCGACCGGCCGCGCCGCCGGTGCGACATTGGCGCAGTCGCTGGCCGGGCGGCTTGTGCAGCGCTACCTGCCCTATGAACTCGGGTTTGCGCAACGGCGCTTTCTGCGTGAACTCAAGCCGCGCCTGGGCATCCTGATGGAAACGGAGCTCTGGCCCAATCTGCTGCTGACCGCGCAGGCCGAGGGCGTGCCGGTGGTGCTCGCCAATGCGCGCTTGTCGGCCAAGTCGCTCGCCCGCGCCGACCGGCTGCCGGCCCTGCTGCGAGCCGCCGTCGCCACGTTGTCCGGGGTCGCCGCGCAGAGCGAAGCGGATCGCCAGCGCATCGCGACCGCTTACGGCGGCCCGCTGGAGGTCTTCGGCAACCTCAAGTTCGACCTCACCCCCGACCCCGTACAGATCGCCGCTGGCCACGCCCTACGCGCCACCGCCGCCGGCCGCCCGATCATCCTGCTCGCCAGCACCCGCGAAGGCGAAGAATCGCTGCTACTCAAAAATAGGGGTCGGACCCCTATTTTTTTGTATGAAGCCGGTATGAAGAAAAAATTGGGGTCTGACCCCTGTTTTTGTGTTGTGCCGCGGCATCCGCAGCGGTTTGACGAGGTGGCGCGGCTGGCGCAGGCGCGGGGGTGGCGAGTGCGGCGGCGCTCGGCGGGGGCAGACTTTGCGGGGATGGGCGACGATGATCTGTTTTTGGGCGATTCGATGGGAGAAATGGCGTTGTACTACGTGGCGGCCGACGTGGCGCTGATCGGTGGCAGTGTGCTGCCATTCGGCGCACAGAACCTGATCGAAGCCTGCGCGGTCGGCACACCGGTGGTGCTGGGGCCGAGCACGTTCAACTTCGCGCAAGCAGCGCGGGACTCACTGGCCGCGGGTGCGGCGGTGCAGGTGGCGGATGCCGATGCGGCACTGGCGGAACTGGCGGCGATCTGCGCCGACCCGCAGCGCCGCGCGCGGATGAGCGCGGCCGCACTCGCCTTTGCGCACGCGCACCGGGGCGCCACCGCGCGCACGGTGGCCTGGTTGGAGCGCTGGCTTACTCGGTGAGCAGCGCGTTGACGGCGCGCACGTCGTCGTCGGACAGGGTGCCGGCGGCGGCCTTCAGTTGCAGGCCAAAGACGAGGAAGTTGTAGCGCGCCTGCTTCAGATCGCGCTGCGTGGTGATCAGCTGCGTCTGCGCGTTGAGCACGTCGAGCAGGATGCGCACGCCGACCTGGTAGCCCAGCTGGGTCGATTCGAGCTGCGTGCGCGCTGAGGTCTCGGCCGACTCCAGCGAGCGCACCTGCGACAGGCCGTAGTTGACCCCGGTGAATGCTGAGCGCGCCGCGTTGGCCGCCGTGCGGCGCGCCGTTTCGAGGTCGGCGCCGGCCTTGTCGCGGCCCGCCAGCGCCGCGCGCACCTGCGCTTGCGTCAGACCGCCGGAGTAGATCGGCCAGTTCAGCTGCAAGCCGATGTTGGCCGAATCGGCACGGAAGCGCGTATCGGTGCTCTGCGAGCCGTCGAAGCGCGTGCGGTTGGCGCCGCCGACCACATCGAGCGTGGGCTTGTAGCCGTCGCGGGCCTTCTGGATCTCGCGCTCGGCGATTTCCACCGAGACGCGATTGGCGAGCACGCCGTAGTTGCCGTCCTCGGCCGCCTTCAGCCACGGCGGCAGCTCGTTGGGCTGCGGCAGCGCCAGCCCCGGCTTATCGCGCAGGCCGGCCAGCGTGCCGATGTCGCGCCCGACGATGGCCTCCAGTTCGCTGCGGCGGACGAGCAATGTGCCCACCGCCACCTGCAACTGGGCCACGATCTGGTCGTAACGGGCCTGCGCCTCGTTGGTGTCGATGATCGTCTTGGTGCCGACCTCGAACTCGCGCTTGGCCTGCTCGAGCTGTTGCAGCGTGGCTGTCTTGTTGGCCTCCAGCGCAATCACCTGGTCGCGTGCGGCCAGCGCGTCGAAGTAGGCGCGCGACAGCCGCAGGATCAGGTCCTGCCGCGCCTGCGCCAGTGTGGCCTCGCCCACGGCGACTTGCAACTTGGCCTGCTCGAAGGTCTGCCACTGCTGCGGCCGGTACACCGGCACCGACAACTGCAAGCCGCCGCCGTAGTCGCTAAAGTTGGGTGTGACGGAATTCGACGACGAACTCAGATCGTAGTAGCGCCTAAACACGCTGGCGTTCGCATCGAGACTGGGCAGCAGCCCGGCGCGGGCGATGGACGGCTGCTCGGTCGTGATCTGGTACTGAAAGCGCGCCGCCTGGTAGGTGGAGTCGTTGGCGAGCGCCTCCTGGAACAACTGGCCGAGGTCGTAACGCTTGGCCACCTTGGCTTCGGCGAGCAGCGGGTCGACCACGCGCGAGGGCGACGCGGCGGTGGGCGGCGGCAACTGCCCGAGACCGCCGCCCTGTTGCGCCGCCACCGGCAGCGCCAACGCGAGCAGCGCAGCGCCGATTGCCGCGGCCAGCGGTTTGCGTTCGAATGTCGTGTGGGGCTGATGCATCGCCTTCTCCAGAAATCTCGGTTCAGTAAGTCGCCATGCCGCGATCGACCTGGCGGGCCCAGGCGTCTACCCCGCCGGCCAGGTTGTACACGTCGGCAAAGCCTTGGCGCGCCAGCCAGTACGCCACCTGCGCGCTGCGCCCGCCATGGTGGCAGATGCACACCACCGGCTGCGCGGGGTCGAACTCGCCGACCCGCGCCGGCAACGCGCGCATCGGCACCAGCTCGGCACCGTCGAGCTTGCAGATCGCCGTCTCCCACGGCTCGCGCAGGTCGAGCAGCAGCGGCCGCCGCCGGGCCGGGTCGGCCAGCCACTGCGCAAGCTCGGGTGCCGACAGGTTCTTCATCAGAACACGAAGCGCGACGGCCGCCACGCGTTGGTGAGCGGCTTGATCTCGGTTTCAAACAGGCGGCGGGTGTCGAACCCGTCGGCCGACATCCGCGTGGTGATCTGCGCGTGCATCGCCGGCGCGTCGCCCACGACCGCGGCCAGCCGCCCGCCGATCTGCAACTGCGCGAGCAGCGCTTCCGGTACCGCCGGCAGCGAGCCGGTGACCACGATCACGTCGTACGGCGCCGCCGCCGGCCGGCCGCGCGCCGCATCGCCCACCTCCACGCGGACATTGCGCACGCCGTGGCGGGCCAAGTTGTCGGCGCCAAAGCGCGCCATGCGCGGATCGATCTCCACCGACAGCACCTCGCGCGCCTTGTGGGCGAAGAGCGCGGCCAGGTAGCCCGAGCCGGTGCCGATCTCCAGCACCCGCTCCTGCGGCTTGACCGACACATCTTGCAGGATGCGCGCCTCCATCTTGGGCGCCCACATCGACTGGCCGCTGTCCACGCCGTCCACGCGCAGCGGGATCTCCATGTCGGTAAAGGCGAGCGCGCGGTAGGCGGGCGGCACGTAGTCCTCGCGCCGCACCACCGCCAGCAGGTCGAGCACCGCGGGGTCGAGCACCTGCCAGGGGCGGATCTGCTGCTCGACCATGTTGAAGCGGGCGCGTTCGAAATCGAGCGGCGGGATGGCGGTCATGGGAGGGATGGGGCGGCGGCGCGCGTCGGTAACGCGAGGGGAAATTCTATCAACCGGTGCTGCGCGACAATGTCAGTTCGCGTCACGGATTGTGCGCTTCGTCGCATAGCGGCGACCGCCGGATGAGGAACCCAGCATGGCAGGCAAGACATTTCCCAATGTGTTGACGGTGGCGGGGGTCGATCCCTCCGGCGGAGCCGGCATCCTTGCCGACGTGAAGGCGATGAGCGCGCTCGGCGCCTACGCCTGCGCCGTGGTGGCGGCGCTGACCGCGCAGAACACGCGCGCGGTGACGGCGGTGCAGCCGGTGCCGCCGGAGTTTTTGCGCGCGCAATTGGACACCTTGTTTGGCGACGTGCGGATCGACGCGGCCAAGATCGGCATGGTCGGCGGCCGCGCGGCCATCGCCGCGGTGGCCGACGGGCTCGCCGCACGCGGCGTGGCGCATCTGGTGCTCGATCCGGTGATGATCGCCAAGAGTGGTGCCGCGCTGCTCGAGCGCGACTCGGTGGGCGCGCTGCGCGAGCGGCTGCTGCCGCTCGCTACCGTGATCACGCCCAACCTGCCCGAGGCTGGCGCCCTGTTGCAGCGGCGCGCGCCGGAGACGCTCAAGGAAATGCGCGCCGCCGCCGAAGCGCTGCGCGAGCTGCTGACCCACGCCGGCGCACGCTGGGTGTACCTGAAGGGCGGCCACCTGAGCGCGGGCGCGGCGACCGACCTGCTCTTCGACGGCGACCGGATGATCGAACTCACCGCGCCGCGCATCGCCACCCGCAATACCCACGGCACCGGCTGCACGTTGTCGGCTGCGCTCGCCGCACTGCTGCCGCAGTCGCCCGACGTGCCCGCCGCGGCGCGCGCCGCCAAGGACTACCTGACCGCCGCGTTGCGCCGGGCCGACGAGTTGAACGTCGGCAGCGGGCACGGGCCGGTGTTTCATTTTCATCGCTGGTGGGCTGCGGGCGGGGCGGCCAGCGGGTAGTCGTTCGGCGATGGAGCGTTTCGACACCTTGATCGTCGGCGCCGGTGTGGTCGGCTTGGCCGTGGCCGATGCGCTGGCGCGCGCCGGGCGCGAGGTGGTGATCGTCGAAAGCGAAAGCCTGATCGGCAGCGGCGTTTCCGCGCGCAACAGCGAGGTGATCCACTCCGGCATCTACTACCCGCTGGGTTCGGCCAAGGCGCGGTTGTGCCTGCGCGGCAAGCAACTGCTCTACGCGTTCTGCGCCACCCACGGCGTGCCGCACCGCCGCTGCGGCAAGCTGATCGTCGCCACCCATGCCGGGCAACTCGACGCGCTGCATGCCTTGCAGGCGCGCGGCGCGGCCCATGGGGTCGAAGGTTTGCACTTGCTCGACGCCGCGCAGGCACGCGCGCTGGAGCCGCAGTTGCACTGCGCAGCAGCGCTGCTGTCGGAATCGACCGGCATCGTCGACAGCCATGCGCTAATGACCGCGCTGCTCGGTCGGGCCGAGGCGTACGGCGCGGCACTTGCCTTGCGCACGCGCTTTGTTCGGGCGACCGTGACGGCCGGCGGCTTCGAGGCGACGCTGGCGGACGAGTCGGGCACGACGCGCTATCGCGTGGAGCGGCTCGCGATCGCGGCGGGGCTGTATTCGCCCTCGGTGGCGGCGCGCATCGAAGGGCTGTCGCCCGAGCGTGTGCCCATCGAGCGTTACGCCCGCGGCAACTACTTTGCGCTCGCCGACCGCGCGCCGTTCTCGCGCCTCGTCTACCCGGTGCCGGAGAAGGACGGCCTCGGCGTGCATCTGACGCTCGATCTGGCCGGGCAGGCGCGCTTCGGGCCGGATGTGGAGTGGCTGGATGCCCCAGCCTTCGACGTAAACCCGGCGCGGCTGCCGCAGTTTTACGAGGAGATTCGTCGTTACTGGCCGGCGCTGCCGGACGGCGCGCTGCGCCCCGAC
>JAJTHJ010000233.1 GCA_021298875.1 Burkholderiales bacterium
AACGACGCCTACATCGAGTCCCTGCACTACGCGCGTTGGAGGAAGGGCGAGGTCGATCTGGTGAGCCTGGACGCGCGGCAGAAACCGCGCTTTGCGGTGGAGGTCAAGTGGAGCGACCGGCCGCGGGACGACGCGCGCGACGTGCACGGTCTGATCGAGTTTGCGCGCCGCCACAAACTGGCGCGGATGCCGCTGGTGACGACGCGCACCGCCCGCGGAGTAAAGACGGTGGACGGCGTGGACGTCGAGTTCGCGCCCACCAGCCTGCATTGCTACACGGTTGGGCGAAATACCTTGGAGCGCTCGCGCTGATATTCCGGCTCGACGCGCTCTGCGCGCCCAATGAACGCGGCCGACTCACTCCGTTCGCGCGCCGTCGCCGCCGCGGCCTACCGCTTGCCCTCCATCGCCTTGTTCAGCTTGTCGTCCACCTCGCCGACCATCGCGGCGAGGCTGTTGACGTGTTCGCTACCGGCGCGCAGCAGCGCCCGCTCGAGCGCGTCCAGGCGCGCGTGCACGGTCTGCCCGGCTTGCTCGCCCTGCGTGCGCAGGCGGTCGAGTTCGGCCTGCAACCACCGGCGCAGATCGTTGTAGCGCGAGGCCTCGGCCTTGTCGGCGAGTTCGTGCGCGGTCTGCACTTCGCGCGCGGCGCGGCGGGTTTCGGCCAGCATCGTCATCTGCTGGAAGGCGATGTAGGCCAGAAAAAACGCCGCCAGCAGCACGCAGATGCCGAGCATGATGATGCCGAGCGGCGCCTGCACCTGCGCCACCAGCAGCGACAGTTGCGTCGGCGCGGAAAACGCCGCCCAGTTGACGATGGCAAACACGGCCAGCAACAGCAGCGCAAGCAACAGCAGGACGGTGCGGACTTTCATCGGTCGATCTCCTTCGCGTGGGCGGCCAGATTAACCGACGCGCCGCCTCGGCGCTGGGCACCGCAAGCGCGCTACCCTTGGCCGCCCCAAGCACTGAAGGGATCACCCCATGAGCATCGCCATCATCGGCGCCGGCAACGTCGGCGCAGCATTGGCCAAGAGCCTCACCGCCAAGGGCCAGGCCGTCCGCTTTGGCGTGCCCGACCCCGCCAAGTACGCCGACCTGCCCAAGCAGTTCGACGGCAAGGCCAGCGTCGGCACCGTGGCGCAGGCGCTGGAAGGCGCGGAAGTCGCGATCCTCGCCGTGCCCTACGGCGCCGCCGCGCAGGTGGCGGCGAGCATCCCCGACTGGGGCGGGCGCGTGCTGATCGACGCCACCAACCCGCTCGCCGGGCTGGGCGGGCTCGTGGTCGGCACCACCACCTCGGGCGCCGAAGAGATCGCCAAGCTCGCCAACAACGCCCGCGTGGTCAAGGCCTTCAACACCGCCGGCGCGGAAAACATGATCGACCCGCAGACCCAGGCCGGCCCGGTGGCGATGCCGGTGGCGGGCGACGACGCCGCCGCGCGCGCCAACGCGATGGCGCTCGCCACGCTGATCGGCTTCGACGCGATGGACGCCGGCCCGCTGAAAAACGCGCGTTACCTGGAGCCGATGGCGATGGTCTGGATCCAGATGGCGCTCGTGCTCGGCCATGGGCGGGCGTGGGGGTGGGTGCGCGGGAAGAAGTAGGACGCTGACTGACTCGCGACAGCCAGGGCGCCCTCACCCGGCGCCTTCGGCGCCACCCTAGCCATGAACCTCACCAAGTTTGGGCACCCACGCCCCCACCCCAACCCTCCCCCGCAGGCGGGGGAGGGAGTAACCCCCTCCCCTGCGAAGCGGGGGAGGGCTAGGGTGGGGGCCTGGTTCATGAGAAAAATAGGGGTCAGACCCCTATTTCCCGGCGGTCAGTGGGCAGGGCCACCGGGTTGGGCCGCCCGGTACGCCGGCCCCAGCTCATCGACGTTGTCGCGCAGCATCTTGTCCTACTCGCTGGCGTAGTAGGCGGCGGCTTGGTCGAGGGTTTGGTCCAGCCGCTCCTCGCGTGTGAGCCAGGCGAAGGCGTTGAAGCGCGCGGTCGCGTACATCATTGCCGCCGCCACCCACCCGCGGCCGTACTCGTCGGTCATCTTGTTGGCCAGTTGCACGAACTGGTCGGCGGCGTCGAGAAACTCGGGCGGGATGTTGTGGCGGGTTTCGGGCATGGGTCGAGGTTGTGATCAGGGGTGAAGGAATCGCGTCGGCATGTTGTCGTTCCGAGCCAAAGGCGAGGAATCTCGGTGGCGGTGCGCTGAGATTCCTCGCCTTCGGCTCGGAATGACATGCGCAGCAGCAGACGACCGGCAACCGCGCGCGCCGCCTATGATGCCTGCGGCCAGATCGCGGGCGCGGCGCGCCGGCGGTCCATAAAATTCGTCGCCCTCGTCCCCCGTTTCAGGAGCAACCATGTCCAAAGTCCTCGTCCTCTACTACTCGTCTTACGGCCACATCGAAACCATGGCGCGGGCCGTGGCCGAAGGCGCCCGCGCCACCGGCGCCACCGTCGATATCAAGCGCGTGCCCGAGACCGTGCCGGCCGAAGTCGCCAAAGCCGCGCACTTCAAGCTCGACCAGGCGGCACCCGTGGCGAGCATCGAAGACCTTGCAAACTACGACGCCATCGTCATCGGCTGCCCGACGCGCTTTGGCCGGCTGTGCTCGCAGATGGCGAGCTTTCTCGACCAGGCGGGCGGGCTGTGGATGCGCGGCGCGTTGAACGGCAAGGTCGGCGGCGCCTTCACCTCCACCGCCACCCAGCACGGCGGGCAGGAAGTCACACTCTTCAACCTGATCACCAACATGCTGCACTTTGGCATGGTGATCGTCGGCCTGCCGTACAGCCATCAGGGCCAGATGACGCTCGACGAAGTGGCGGGCGGCAGCCCCTATGGCGCAACCACCATCGCCGGCGGCCAGGGCCAGCG
>JAJTHJ010000170.1 GCA_021298875.1 Burkholderiales bacterium
AGCGCGCCGAACTGGAAAAGCTCGCCAGCCGCTCGGCCACCGACCCTAACCTGATCTACGCCACCGACGAGGACGCCGGCGGCTTCTTTGGCCAGGGGATCGATCCGCTCGCCAACCAGTTCGACCTCGGCAACGATCCGCTCGCTTTCTCCGACAGGCAGTTCAAGCTGGTGCGCGAACTGTGGACCCGCACCGAAGGTTGGAAGATGCCGGCGGACGACACGCTCGCCGTGTACCGCCGCAACCTGCAACGCGGGCTGTTTCTGTACGGGCAGGCGGTGGGCAACGCGCTGAAGTATGTGGGCGGCGTCTACACCTCGCGCGCGACCGCGGGGGCCAACCAGCCGCTGTTCGTGCCGGTGCCGGCGGAGTCGCAAAAGCGTGCGGTCGAACTGCTGTCGAAGCAGCTGTTCGCTGCCGACAGCTTCCGCTTCGACCCGCGCTTCATGAGCCGGCTGGGCACCGATCAGCTCGACCGCATCGGCGGCCGGCAGGTGGTGACCAACACCGACTTCAGCCTCGCCACCGCGGTGCTGACCATCCAGCGCACCGCGCTCGACGCGATGATGAACGAGGCGGTCGCCGTCCGCCTGGCCGACGCCGAAACCAAGGTCGCCGACCGGCGTGCGCTGATGACCTACGCCGACGTGCAGGCGCAACTCACCGGCGCCGTCTGGAGCGAGCTGGCGGGCGGCGCCTCGATCGACAGTCTGCGCCGCAATCTTCAGCGAGAGCACGCCAAGCGCATCGCCACGGCGCTCGTGCGGCCCACCAGCGGTGCCGCCGCCGATGTGCGCGCCGTCTACCGGCAAGTGGCCCTCAAGCTCGACGGCGATCTGAAGCGCGCCTTGGCCAGCGGCAAGCTCGACTCGATGACCCGTGCGCATCTGGCGGAAGTGCAGCACATGCTCGCCGAGGCGCTCAAGGCGCCGCTGGTCAGGCAGGGGGTGTGAGGGGAGGCAGCGCCGTTAGCGCGCCGCCGCCTTGCGCAGTCGTTCCAGCTCTTCGGCGAGTGCTGCGCGCACGCTGTCGCGCACGGCGGCGGCGACGGTGGTACGCAATTGTTCGGCGAGCCGCTCGGTGGCGCCTTCGATGGCCGCATCGACGTGCTGTGCGGCCAGTGCCTCGACCGTGGCCGGCAAGCGAACCGCCAGTTGCGCCAGCGCGGCGCGCTGCGCATCGGCATTGCCAGGGGGCGCGGCGGTTGCCTCTGGAGGCGGCGCTGCCGAGGGGGGCGGCGTGCTCGTGGCCGTCGGCGTCGGCAGCCGTTCGGTCAGCACCGGAATCGACGGGTCTTCGTTGCTGGTCGGGCTGCGGGGGATCATTCCGCGCCGACCTGGATGGTGTTCGGGGCCAGCCCGCTTTCGCGATAACGCTTGAAGCGCGCGCGCGCGGCGGCGCGGTCGCTCTCGTCCTGCGAGACGACTTCGATCACTCGTTCGAAGCGCCCGAACCAGCGTGCGAAGTCGGCCGGTGCTTCATCGTCGAGGTTGAGCAGCAGCTCGCGCGCGGGCGCCGTGGCGATGTCCAGGCTGAGCACGATCGGCGTGCGCTCGGCGAGCGGGGTTGCCGCGTAGACGTGCGGCAGAAAGTCGAGCGCGGAAAACGTCCACAACGCTGCGTCGAAGCGCGCCAGCCGGTCGGCGTCGCGCGCGTAGGCAAGCATCGTCTTGCCGGCGCTGCGCGCCTTGCGCACCACGCGGCAGGCGTAATGCAGGCGGTGCTCGGCACCGAAGTAGAAGTCGACGCGCAGCGCCGCGGCCATCAGCGCGACAAGAGGTACTGCACCAGCAGCGGCACTGGCCGTCCCGTCGCGCCCTTGGCGGCGCCGCCTTTCCATGCGGTGCCGGCGATGTCCAGGTGCGCCCACTTGTAGGCCTTGGTAAAGCGCGCGAGGAAGCAGGCGGCGGCGATCGCGCCCGCCTTGCCCGGTGCGCCAATGTTGGCCATGTCGGCGAAGCGGGTGTCGATCTGCTCCTGATACGCGTCCTGCACCGGCATCCGCCACGCAGGGTCGAGTGCGGTCTTGGACGCAGCCAGCAGCGCATCGGCCAGCGCGTCGTCGCTGGCAAAGAGCCCGCTGTTCACATCGCCCAGCGCGACCACGCAGGCGCCGGTCAGGGTGGCGATGTCGATCACCGCGGCCGGCTTGAAGCGCTCGACATAGGTGAGCGCATCGCACAGGATCAGCCGGCCCTCGGCGTCGGTGTTGAGGATCTCGATCGTCTGGCTGGACATCGAGGTGACGATGTCCCCCGGCCGCGAGGCGGTGCCCGAGGGCATGTTCTCGCAGGCGGCGACCACGCCGATCACGTTGGTCTTGGGCTTGAGTTCGGCGATCGCCCGCATCGTGCCCAGCACCGAGCCGGCGCCGCACATGTCGTACTTCATTTCGTCCATGTTGGCGCCGGGCTTGATCGAAATGCCGCCGGAATCGAAGGTGATGCCCTTGCCGACCAGCACCACCGGCGCGGCTTTGCCCGCACCCTGGTACTTGAGGACGATCAGCCGCGGCGGCTCCTCTGAGCCGCGGGTGACCGACAGGAACGCACCCATGCCGAGTTTTTCGATGTCCTTGCGGTCGAGCACGTCCACATCGAGGTCGAACTCGCGCGCCATCTTCTTGGCCTGGTCGGCCAGATAGCGCGGCGTGCAAATGTTGGGCGGCAGGTTGCCGAGCCGCTTGGTCAGATCCATACCGTTGGCCACGGCCGTGCCTTCGCGCAAGCCGCGCTCGGCGGCGGCGTCGCGCGCCTCGGCGAGCCATGCCACCTGCTCGATCTTCGGCGCGGCGTTGTCCTTCTTGCTCTTCAGTTCGTCGACGCGGAACACGGTTTCGCGCGCGGCCACGGCCAGCGTGCGCGCCTGCCACGCGGCATCGCGCTCCTTGACCTTCCAGTCGCCCGCGGCGAGCGCCAGCTGCTTGGTGCCGGCGCCGGCGTGCTTGACGGACGTGCGCACCGCCTCGGCATACGCCTTGTCGGTAACGTCCTCCTCCTTGCCCAGCCCGACCAGCAGCACGCGCGCGGCCTTCACGCCGGGCAGCGCGCGCAGCAGCACGGCCTGCCCGCGCTTGCCGGTGGCGTCGCCGCTCTTGACCGCGGCGGCGACGGCGCCTTTGCTGGCTTGATCGATCTTCTTCGCGGCCGGCGTCAGGCTGCCGTCGGCGTAGATGCCGACGGCGACGCAATCGACTGCCGCACTCTGGGGCGCGGCGACGCGCGTGATAAAGTCCATTGCTGTTTTTCCTTCTGGCTCCAAGGGTGTGGGCCAGTATAGCGACGGCGCCCTCTGCAATGGTCGTTCGCTCATGATCTTTCGCCGCGTGCTGTCCTCGGAGCTCACGTCCACCGCCGGCGCGGTGTTCACCGTGCTCTTCTCGATCCTGTTTTCGGTCGGGTTGGTGCGCATTTTGGGCGACGCCGCCGGCGGCACCGTCGACGACCGCGAGGTGCTGGCTATCGTCGCGCTGACGGCGCTGACCTGGCTGCCGCACCTGCTCGCGCTGACGCTGTTCATCGCCGTGTTGCTGACGCTGTCGCGCGCCTACCGCGACTCCGAGATGATCGTCTGGTTCGTCTCGGGGCGCAGCCTGGCGGCCTGGCTGCCGCCGGTGCTCAAGCTGGCGCTGCCGACCGCGCTGCTGGTGGCGGCGATCGCCGGCTGGGTCGCGCCCTGGGCCGACCGGCAGATCCAGCAAAGCCGTGAGCGCTTCGCCCAGCGCGAGGACGTGAACAAGGTGGCCGCTGGCCGCTTTATCGAGTCCCGAGCAGCCAACCGGGTGTTCTTCGTCGAAACCTCCGACCTCGAACGGGGCGAGGTGCGCAACGTCTTCGTCGCCGACCGCGGGCGCGGCCGCGACAGCGTGATCGTCGCCGCGCGCGGGACGATCGAGACGACGCCCGAGGGCGATCGCTTCCTCGTGCTCCAGGACGGGCGCCGCTACACCGGGGCGCCGGGCACGCCCGAGTACCGGCTGGAGGAGTTCGCCCGCTACGCGCTGCGCCTGGAGTCGACCCCGCTGGCACTGCTGCGTGGCAGTTCGACCCGCAGCGTACCCACCGGCGAGCTGCTGCGTAACCGCACACCGGCGCACAAGGCGGAACTGCTGTGGCGGGTGTCGCTGCCGCTCGTCGTCCTGCTGCTGGCGCTGCTGGCGGTGCCGCTCACCTACAGCAACCCGCGCGCCGGGCGGTCGTTCAACCTGATCGTCGCGGTGCTGGTTTATCTCGTGTACTTCAACGGCATCCAGATCGCGCAGGGGATGGTGCGCAGCGGCCGGCTCGCCTATGGCACGGCGATCTGGCTGCCCCACGCGACCGTGTTGGCGCTGACGCTCCTGCTCTTCGTCCGTCGCGTGTACTTGCAGCGCTGGGTCCCGCGCTGGCTCACCCCCGGCTACTGGCGCGACCGCGCCGCCCGCGCATGAGGACCCTGCCCCGCTACCTGCGGCGCGAGCTGGTGGCGGCCACCGCCTTTGTGCTCTTTGCGCTGCTGGCGATTTTTCTCTTCTTCGACCTGCTGCGCCAGGTCGACGAGGTCGGCCGCGGCGGCTACACGCTGCGCGCGGCACTGCTGTTCGTGCTGCTGCAGCAGCCCACCCGCATCTACGAATTGATGCCGCTCGCCGCGCTGCTGGGCACGATCTACGTGCTGGCCAAGCTCGCCGCCAGTTCCGAGTTCACCATCATGCGCGTTTCGGGCATGGGGACATTGCGGCTGGCGCTCTGGGTCGTCGGCACCGGTCTGCTGTTTGTCGCCTTCACTTATCTGGTCGGCGAGGTGGTGGCGCCGCGCGCCGAGCAACTGGCGCAGCGGGCGCGGCTGCTGGCCACAGGTGCCACCGTCGAGCGCGAATTCCGCTCCGGCGTGTGGGCGCGCGACGCGCAGCGCGACGCCGCCGGTCATCTCGAGCGGCTGCGCTTCGTCAACGTGCGCGAGGTGCGCGCCGACGGCAGCGCACTCGACTGGCGCATCTACGAGTTCGACCGGCAGAACCGGCTGCGCTCGATCGCCAGCGCTGCCGAAGGCCGCTTCTTCGACGGGCCGGACGGCCGCCACTGGCTGCTCACCCAAGTGGTGGAGACGGTGTTCCCGCCGGAGGTGCGTGAAGGCGCCGGCGAACCGCTGCCGCAGACGGCGGTGCGGCGCGAGGCCGAGCGGCGCTGGGCTTCCGACCTGACGCCCGACATCCTCGGCGTGCTGCTGGTCAAGCCCGAGCGCATGGCCTTGGGCGGCCTGGCCGAGTACATCCGCCACCTGGCGGAAAACCGTCAGAGTGCGGAGCGCTACGAGATCGCCTTCTGGAGCAAGCTGTTCTACCCGCTGGCCATTTTGGCCATGATGATGATGGCGCTGCCCTTTGCCTACCTGCACGTGCGGCAGGGCGGCATGAGCCTGAAGGTGTTCTCGGGGATGCTGATCGGCGTCGTTTACTACATGCTGACCAAGCTCGCCGCGCATGTGGCCCTGCTCAACACCTGGCCGCCGATCGTCGCCGCCGCCGCGCCGACGCTGCTGGCGTTGGCGCTGGCCGTGGGTGCGCTGTACTGGATCGAGCGGCGGTGACGGACAACCGCGGCGGGGCGGCGAAACCCACCTCCCGCCGATCACCGATCACCGTCCTCCCCCTTCTTCGCCCCAAACGGGTAAGCCCCACCGCCCGCCTTGCCGTCCTTGGGCGGAATCACCAGCGACAGGATCATCGTCGCCACCAGCACCGTGGCGGTCGCGGCGAGCGACCAGGCCACCGGGATCTTGTAGATGTCGATCAGCAGCATCTTGGTGCCGATCAGCACGAGCACGATCGCCAGCCCGTAGGAGAGCAAGTGGAAGCGCTCCTTCATCCCCGCCAGCAGGAAGTACATCGCGCGCAGGCCGAGGATTGCGAACACGTTGGAGGTCAGCACGATGAACGGGTCGGTGGTGATCGCAAAGATCGCCGGGATCGAGTCCACCGCGAAGATCAGATCGACGATGCCGATCATCGCCACCACCACCAGCAGCGGGGTGGCCATCTTCGCCCCGTTGTGCATGGTGAAGAATTTCTCGCCATCGTAGTTGGGGCTGATCTTGAAGCGGCTGCGGATGAAGCGCAGCGCCGGGTTGTTGTCCAAGTCGGGCTCCTGACCGGCCGCCCACCACATCTTGATGCCGGTGAACAGCAGGAACGCGCCGAAGATGTACAGAATCCAATGGAACTGCGCGACCAGCCACGCCCCGACGAGGATCAGGATCGCGCGCAGCACGATTGCTCCCAGGATGCCGATCATCAGCACCCGCTTCTGGTACTCCGGCGGCACCGCGAAGAAAGTGAACACCATCAGGAAGACGAAGATGTTGTCCACCGCCAGCGCCTTTTCCACCAGGTAGCCGGTGATGAACTCCAGCGCCTTGACGTTGGCCTGCTCGTTGCCGTCCAGCCCCCCCAGATACCACCACAGCCAGCCGACGAACGCGAAGGACACCAGCACCCAGATCAGCGACCAGATGCCGGCTTCCTTCATGCTGACGCGATGCGCGCCCTGCTGGCGCATCGCAAAGAAGTCGATCGCCAGCGCGACGAGCACGAATACGGTGAAAAGACCCCAAAGCAGCGGGGTGCCGATCGACATCATTTTTTTCGAACGCTCCGAGTAAAGCGGTGTGGCGCGGACACCGAGGTGGTCATTATGCGAGCGCCCGCAACGGTCTGGCCGGCCGGCATATTGCAGGCTAGGTGTGCCGGGCTACCGGTCATGCGCCAACGCGACCAGCCGCCGGATTGACGGCATCACCACCGGGCGCGCAGCGCGCGCCATCGGGCTACTCCCCCCTGACGGAACGGCGCGCATTAGACCTGCTGGCGTGCGCCCTGGGCATCGGTAATAACCCCCAGCGCGACGCCCTATACCGAGCATCCGCGTCAAGCATCAATCCACCGGCAAGGTGTCCAGTTCGGCCAGTTCGCGCGGCGTCAGACCGGGGTTCAGGTCCACCAGTGCGATGCGACCGTCGGCGAAGAGCGCCAGATCGACGATGTACGGTTGCGCCGGCAGTTGCGCGGCGATCGACCCGGCGGCCTGCTGCAGCCGCGGCAGCAGCGCACCAAGGCGAGGGCCGGAGGCGCCCCGCAGACAGGCGCTGACCCGCTGCGCGGCACGCCCTGGCAGCGCCAGGAAGCGCACTTCGCTTACCTCCGAGTAGTCCTGGTACGGCCACAGCGTCAGTTGCAGCGGCACCTCGTTGCGCAGCCAGGCGGCGGCCACGCGGCGCTGCGCGGCGGTGGGCTGCGCCAGCAACTGTGCGGCGGCGGCGGCCATGTTCAGCCCGGCGTAGATCGTGCCCAGCGCACCGCTGTCGCGCCAGGTCTTGATCGCCAGCCGCGGCAGCAGTGCCTGCGGTGCGGGGTAGTCCAGCGCGGCGGGGTCGTCCAGGGCGAAGCCGGCGCCGTCGGCGTGCACGGTGGCGCGCAGCAGCGGGGCGGTGGCAAAGGCGCGCTGCACGGCCGCGGGCAGGCGGTCGAACTCGGTGGCCAGCAGCCGGGCGTCGGCCGTGCGCATGCTCAGGCCTCCACCCAGGGGCGCAGGCGGTTGATGAAGTCGTAGAAGTTCTCGGCGACGAAGCCCAACATGGTGTTGGTGCCGCGGCCCCAGGCGTCGGCGTTCTCGGGCCAGTACCAGACCCGGCCGAGGTGGTCGCCGCCGAGTTCGAGGAGGATCGCGTCTTGGCCGGCGCTGTTAGCTATCTTTAGATAGTTCGAAGGAAACCGGGGCCACCCATCCTCCGGAAAATCTAGTTTGTTTCCCTCGTAGGACTTAAGGAAGTGCTGATTTATTCGCCACCGCGCATGCCTGACGACGTGTAGCGCTGCGACAATCGCGCTCATCGCAGATCGAGCGGGAACGATCATGCATCAGCGCAGCTTTGCCGAGATGGAGTTTGAGGGCAAGAAGAAGGTGACCCGGCGAGAGCGCTTCTTGGGTGCCATCGAAGCGGTGACCCCGTGGGCCGAGTTGGCCGAGCAGATCGAACC
>JAJTHJ010000030.1 GCA_021298875.1 Burkholderiales bacterium
CTCATCACGCGATCCACCGCCAGCCGCAACTGTTCGCGGATCTGCGCCACCGACAACTCCGGCAGCGCGGGGTCGCCGCGCCGCTCGGCGGCCAGCTGCGCCCAGGAGTTTTCGATGGCGGCGGCGCCGCCCTTGACGGCGACGTACATCAGACCGGCTCCAGCCGCCGCACGCGCGTCGTGCGCGGCAGGCCGACGATCTGCGTACCGGCGGCGAACACGACATCCACACCCTGCGGGAAGGCCGTGCCGTTGCTCTGCCACCAGGCCCAGAAGAGCGCCGGCAGGCCGTCGATCGCCACCCGGTGCAGGTCGCGGATGCCGGGGCCGCGCCACTCCAGCGCCGTACCGCCGGTGAGCGAGGGGACTTGGATCAGCAGCGTCGTCGAAAACTCCGGCGCGGTGGCGCTGCCCGGCGCGAAGCAGTCGAGATTCGGCATCGCCGTTGCCGCGGTAACGACCGCGAACGCGGCCTGCTCGGCCTGCGCGGCGCTCGGCGCGCCGGTGAAAAAGCGCAGCCACTGCGCGAGCTGCATGTCCGGCCGCTGCCACCAGATGGCGGTCTCTTCGTCGGTCAGCGCCAGCAGCAGCGCGGCAGTGGCCGGCATCAGGCCGGGCGGCGGCGCGGCATCGTGCGCGACGTGTTGCGGCGTCCCGGGCCGGGCCAGCGCCTGCAACAGCGCGCGAAACGCACGCTGAGCGCCGGCCACCGGCTCGGCAAAGCCGCTGGCCACCGGCACCGCGCTCACTGGACTACCCTCCGCGCTACGCGCTGCGGGATGAGCGCTTGGGAACGGCCCGGCGCACTCACGCCTCGCCTCGCACCAGGGTGAAGAATTCGACGCGCGAACTGGCCGCGACCGCGCTTTGCGCGCGGCGCGTTTGCTCCTGGCGGGCGGCCAGCGGGGCGACGACCGTGCGCTCTAGCCGTTCGTGCTGCGCTGGGTCTTGCAGCAGCGCGTCGAAGAGCGCGATCAACTCGGCCTTGCGGCGGTCGCGCCCGAGCGTGTAGCCCACACCCAGATACGCGCCCACGCGCACCGCGCAGCGGGCGAGTGTGGCTTCGCCGAGGTTGAACGCCTGGCCGTCGCCGCCGACGCGCCCGCGCAGCATCGCCGTGCCGATTTCGGTCGCGCGCACGCTCACCGGCTCCGCCTGCCCGTGCTCGCGCTGGGCGGCCTCGAGCTCGTCGGTCGTCGCGCGCGCCAGCACGGCGAGCCAGCGGCGACGCTGCTGGGGCGTTGTCATCGGCGTGTCGATTTCGGCCATTAAGGTCGGTGGCTGGCGGCCCGAGAGGCCAACGCGGAGTTGACCCGATGCGCGTGAATTACCGATGACAAGCAACGAGGTTGTTCCCGCCGACTCCGCGCCGCCGCGTTATGCGGTGTACTTCGCCCCGGCGGTCGGCTCGCCGTGGTGGGAGTTCGGCGCGCGCTGGCTGGGCCGCGACGAGGCGCGGGACGCGCCGCTACCGCAGCCCGCCGCGGAAGGCATCGACCCCGGCGTGCTGCGCGAGCTGACCGCGGCGCCGCGCCACTACGGTTTCCATGCGACCCTGAAGGCGCCGTTTGCGCTGCGCGCCGGCTGCGACCTGCCAGCACTGCGGCGGCGGCTGGCCGAACTGGCGCGCCGCCTCGCCCCGGTGCCGCTCGGCGAACTGCAAGCGACCACGCTGGCGCGCTTTGCGGCGCTGCGCCCGCTGGCGTCGACGCCGGCACTGCTGGCGCTGGCGGCGGCTTGCACCACCGACCTCGACGACTTGCGCGCGCCCCCGAGCGCTGCCGATCTGGCGCGCCGCCGCGCCGCCGGCCTCGACGCGCGCGGTGAGGAACTGCTGGCCCGCTATGGCTACCCGTACGTGCTGGAGCGCTTCCGGTTGCACTTCACGCTGTCCAACGCGGCCGACCCGGCGTCGGTGACGCGCGTGATCTGGGCGGTGGAGGGCGAGGTACAGCGCCTGAACCGCGTCGCCCCGCTGGTGCTCGACCGGCTGTGCTTGTTTGAGCAGGCGGCGCCGGAGACGCCGTTCGTGCGCAGCGCGGACTTCCCGCTGGGCGGCTGAGCCGCGGTCGCTGCAGTGCTTATCCGCGCTTGCGCAGGGCAAACGGCGCGGCCGCCGGCGGGTTGACCAGGTCTTCGAGCAGCGCGCGGTAGTGCGACAGCGGCGGCGGCTGCGCGGACGGGTCCTTGGCGCGGTCGTCCCAGCGACGCAGCGCGACCGCGTCGCGCGCGTAGGGCAGCGCGGCGAAGCGGCGCCGCTCGTCCTCGGCAAGTGCCGCGCCCTGCCACGACAGGCTGTGGCGCGATGCCGGCGTCAGGCCGTCGTAGTAGCCGGGTTCGGTGGCGATCAGGTAGCGCTTGGCCTCGGCGTGCAGGCGGATCGGCTCGACGACCTCGGGGCCGAACCACTGCGCCAGCCAGCGCGCACCGACCGTGGCGTGGTCTTCGCGCGGGGCCTCGTGCCGATCTTCTTGCAGCAGGTGGCCCAGGTCGTGCAGCAGAGCGGCGGCGATCAGCGGGTCGGGCGCGGCGGCCATTTCCGCCAGCCACGCCGACTGCAACGCGTGCGCCAGTTGCGAGATCGACTCCATCCCGTAACGCTGCGCGCCCAGCCGCGCGTACAGGGCCAGCAAGGCATCGACCGGGTGCTCGCCGGCGGTGACGGCGTGGACGGGCGTGCGCAACAGGGCGGCGGCGCTCATACCAGGGCCTTGCGCAGCCGGGCCGAGCCCAGGTCGATCAGCGAGACGGTGAGCACGATGATGATCAACACTGCGGCCGTCTGCGCGTACTGGAAGCCGCGGATGATCTCCCACAGCACCACGCCGATGCCGCCCGCGCCCACCATGCCCACGACCGAGGCCGAGCGCACGTTGGCCTCGAAGCGGTACAGCGTGTAGCTGATCCACAGCGGCATCACCTGCGGCAGCACGCCGTAGCGGATCTCTTCCAGCACGCCGGCGCCGGTGGCGCGGATGCCCTCGACCGGCTGCGGGTCGATCGCCTCGACCGCCTCGCTGAAAAGTTTGGCGAGCGTGCCGGTGGTGTGCACCCAGATCGCCAGCACGCCGGCAAACGGCCCCAGTCCGACCGCGACCACGAACAGCATCGCGAACACCATCTCATTGATCGCGCGGCAGGCGTCGAGCACGCGGCGCACCGGCTGGTGCACCCACCAGGGCGCAATATTGCTTGCCGCCAGCAGACCGAGCGGGATCGAGCAGACGATGGCGAGCGCCGTTCCCCAGACCGCGATGTGCAGCGTGACGACCGTCTCGGACAGGTACAGCCGCCACTCGCGAAAGTCCGGCGGGAAGAAGCTCGCCGCGTAGGTCGCCATGTTGCCGGCGTCGCGCACGAGCGCCAGCGGCCGCATGTCGGCACCCTGCCAGGACGCGGCCAGTACCGCCAGCACCAGCGCCCAGCCGAAGAAGTAACCCCAGGACTTGGGCCGCGCGGCATCCAGCGCGGCGTAACGCGCGGCGTCGGCGGCGGGCAGGGCAGCGGCGCTCATCGGCGTTGGCAAATCCAGTTCAGCGCTGCGCCAGCTGCTGGTTCAACTCGGCCAGCTTGCGGTCGATCTCGGCGATGCGCGCGGACTTGTCGGCGGCCGAAAGGCTGGCGTCGTTTTCGATCTTGGTGCGATCGCTGAACAGCGCCAGTTGGCGAATCGGAATCAGCTGCCGGTTGCTCGACTCCTTGAAGCCGGAGATCTTCGACAGCTTCATCAGTACCGCGCGCTCGGCGTCGTTGCGGCCGTAGCTCGTAAAAAAGTCCTTGATCTTCTTGGCTGTCGCCGGCGGCAGATCGGCGCGCATCACCAGCGGATCGGACGCGATCAGCGGCGACGTCCACACCACACGGATGTCCTGGAACTTCTCCGGGAACCGGGCCTTGATTTTCTCCAGGTTCTCGTTGTTGTTGGTGGCCACGTCCACCTGCTTGTTGGCTACCGCCAGGGCGTTGGTCTCGTGGTTGGAGCTGCGCACCACCTTGAAAGCGGTCTTCGGATCGACCTTGTTGACCGCGAACGCGTAGTAGCCCGGCACCAGGAAGCCGGAGGTCGAGTTGGGATCGCCGTTGCCGAAGTTCAGGCTCTTGGCGTTGCGCAGCACGTCGTCGAGCGACTTCAACGGGCTGTCGCGGTGGACGATCAGATGCGAGTAGTAGCCCTGGGTGCCATCGGCATTGACCATTTGCGCGAACACCGTGCCGTCGGCGCGGTCCACCGCTTCCATTGCGGCCTTGTTGCCGTACCAGGCGACCTGCACCTTGTTAAAGCGCATCGCCTCGATGATGCCGGCGTAGTCGGGCGCGAAGAAGGCGTTGACCTTGAAGCCGGTCTCTTTCTCGAAGTCGCGCAGCAGCGGCTGCCAGTCTTCCTTGAGGTTTTGCGTGGACTCGGTCGAGATGATCCCGAAGTTGATCTCGGTTGGCGCTTGCGCGCCGGCCGGCGCGAAGGCAAGGGCGATGGCGGCGGCAGCCAGGCCGTGCAGGGCGAATCGGCGGTTCATCGGTTGTGCTCCAACGGGGTAGGGGAAGGGGGTCAGGCCAGCGCCGCCTGCGGCACCACCGACAACGGCGGCGGCCGGTCGTGGCGGTGGCCGACGACGAGCTCGGCCTCGGTGCCGTACAACTCGCGCAGGCGGCGCTCGGTGAGCGCGACCGAGGGGCCGTCGAAGACGATCTCGCCGGCGCGCAAGGCCACGGTGCGTGGGCAGTACTTCAGCGCGTAATCGACCTGGTGCAGCGAGACGACCACGGTTACTCCGTGGTCGCGGTTGACTTGCGCCAGCGTCTCCATCACGCGGCGGGCGGATTCGGGGTCGAGCGAGGCGATCGGCTCGTCGGCCAGCAGCAGCCGCGCGCCCTGCACCAGCGCGCGGGCGATGGCGGCGCGCTGCTGCTGGCCGCCGGACAACTGCGCGGCGCGCTTGTAGGCGTGTTCGACAATTCCCACCTGGTCGAGCGCCCGCAGCGCAGCACTGCGCTCCTCTGCGGTGAACCCGTGCCACAGGCTGCGCCACCGGGGGGTGCGGTGAAGCAGGCCGGCGAGCACATTGGTCAGCACGCTGGAGCGCTCGACCAGGTTGAACTGCTGAAACACCATGCCGATGGCGGCGCGCGAGCGGCGCACGTCGCGCGCCAGCCGCCCCGCCTGCTGCACCGGCCGGCCGAACACGAGCAGCGCGCCGCTCGCCGCGTCGCCGCGGTGCAGCCCGTTGATATGGCGCAGCAGGGTGGACTTGCCGGAGCCGGAGGCACCGAGCAGCGCCACCATTTCGCCTTCCTCGACGGCGAGCGACACCGCGTTCAACGCGCGGGCGGCGCCGAAGGTCTTGCTCAGGCGGTCGATCTGGATGGCGCGCGGCATCGGTCGGTGTGGCGGGTCGCGAATGCCGCACTGTGGCCGCGCTATGTGTCGCCACGGTGTCGGTTTCGTGACCGTGTTGTCATTCGGCGGGCGTCTTACACTGGCCGCATGGATGGGCCCGCCAGCGCGACCCGCAAACGCCTGCAAGTGGTGCTGCCGGCGCTGCTGCGGCTGGCCGTGCTGGCGGCGGCGGCCATCGCCGTCGGCGTGGCCTTCGGTGCGACCATCGGGCTGGTGTTTGCCGCGGTCGCCTTCGGCCTGCTGGCGCTGCTGCATCTGTTTTATCTGAGCCTGCTCGCCGAGTGGCTGGAGCAGCCCTCGCTCGCCACCGTGCCGGAAGGCATCGGCACCTGGTCGCAGGTGTTCGCGCGGCTGTACAAGACGCGGCGCACGACCGAGTCGACCGAGCGCCGTTTGCAGGACAACGAAGAGCGCTTCCGCCGCACGATCAGCGCGCTGCCCGAGGGGCTGGTGCTGATCGACGCCGCCTTGCAGATCGAGTGGTGCAACCCGGTGGCGGAGCGGCACCTGGGCATTGCGCTGAAGGCCGATCAGGGGCTGCGGCTGACCAACCTCGTGCGCGACCCGGTGTTCGTCGCGTACATGACCTCGGGCAACTTCGGCGAGTCGCTGCTGTTCCGCCCGCATGCGAACCCGGCGCTCGCGCTGGCGGTGGACGTGATCGAGTTCGAGCCGGCCCGCTCGATCGTCGTCACGCGCGACGTGACGCAGACCGAGCGAGTGGACGCAATGCGGCGCGACTTCGTCGCCAACGTCTCGCACGAGTTGCGCACGCCGCTCACCGTGGTCAACGGTTTTCTGGAGACGATGCTCGACGCCGAACCGCCGCCCGACGAGACGCGCCGCCACCATCTGCTGCTGATGCACGATCAGTCGCAGCGGATGAGCCGGCTGGTGGACGACCTGCTGCTGCTGTCGCAACTGGAGGCGCAGGACGCGCCCAGCGTGGACGAGCCGATCGACGCCGCGCAATTGACCGCCGAGCTGGCGGCCGAGGCGCGCGCCCTGTCCGGCGGGCGGCACACGGTGCGGGTGGAGGGCACCGCACCGCGGCTGCGCGGCGCGCGCGACGAACTGCGCAGCGCCTTCGGCAACCTGGTGTCAAATGCCGTGCGCTACACGCTGGAGGGCGGCACCATCGCGCTGCGCTGGCGCGCGGTGGACGAGGGCGTGTGCTTCGAGGTCGAAGACAGCGGCATCGGCATCGCGCCCGAGCACATCCCGCGCCTGACCGAGCGCTTCTACCGCGTGGACAAAAGCCGCTCGCGCGAAACCGGTGGCACCGGGCTAGGGCTGGCGATCGTCAAGCACGTGCTGCTGCGCCATCAGGCGCGGCTCGACATCCGCTCGCAGGTCGGGCAGGGCAGCGTGTTCAGTGTGTGGCTGCCGGCGGCGCGGGTGGTGCTGCCGCAGGACGAAGCCGCCAAATTGCCCCCGTCCGAGGGCGCGAGTATCATCCCTGCTCCTTCGGGGTGTAGCGCAGCCTGGTAGCGCACCTGCCTTGGGCGCAGGGGGTCGGAGGTTCGAATCCTCTCGCCCCGACCAGTCTGCCCGGCCCGCCGCGGCCCGAAGCGGTTTGCCCGACTGCCCGTAGCTCAGCTGGATAGAGCACCGGCCTTCTAAGCCGGCGGTCACTGGTTCGAGTCCAGTCGGGCAGGCCAGACAGGTTTACGGGGCGCTGAGCAAGCGTAGCGAGCGCCCCGAGTTCGCCCCGAGGAGCGCAAACGTACATCGACGTACGATGAGCACCGCAGGGGCGAAATCGGGGCGCGCAGTAGCGTGCTCAGTGTCCCCGATGGTGGCTGTAGCTCAGTTGGTAGAGTCCCGGATTGTGATTCCGGTTGTCGCGGGTTCGAGTCCCGTCAGCCACCCCAACTTCTTCATGGCGACGCACGCGGCGTTCAGCAGCAGTCGCTCGATCTTCGCCAGTTCTTCGTTCAGTGCTGCCGACCAGGCCGCGTAGTCGCGGGCGGCGAGCGATAGCGTTTGCTTCGCGCTCTCGGCCAGTCGGTTCGGTGGGTAGAATACCCACCGTGAACAGCCGCCAAGTCATCAAGATGCTTGAAGCCGATGGCTGGGTTCTGGCCCGTGTGAAGGGATCGCATCACCAATTCAGGCATCCGGTCAAGCCCGGGTTGGTGACGGTCAAGCACCCGGACGGCGATATCCCGAAGGGCACGCTGAACAGCATCCGCAGGCAGGCCGGCTGGAAGTAGGAAGGAGCGACAGCATGCGATATCCCGTTGTACTGCACACCGACGATGGCGTTCGGTACGGCGTGACCGTGCCCGATCTGCCGGGGTGCTTCTCGGGCGGGGACTCGTTCGACGAGGCGCTGGAAAGCGTGCGCGAGGCGATCGAGTTGCACCTGGACGGGTTGGTCGAAAACGGCGGCGACGTGCCGCAGGCGAGCGACGTTTCGGCCCATGTCGGTAGCGCCGACTATGCGGGCGGCGTGTGGGCGGTGGTCGACATCGACACGGCTCGCTGGGAGGGCAAGGCCGAGAAGATCAACATCACGATCCCGCGCCGAGTGCTCGCCAAGGTGGACGATTACGCCAAGGCGCACGGCCTGACCCGGTCGGGGTTTCTCGTTCAAGCGGCGCAGCGGGCCATGCGCTGATGCCCGGTCGCGCGGGCGTGGCTTTGCACGCTCAATGAAAATCCCGGCTCGGCAGGTTCAACCCGCCGAGCAGCGCGGAGTGATCGACCAGCCGCTGCGCGATCAGATGCACCACCGGGGCGTGCGGCGTGTCCACGCGCTCCACGTGGCCGTAGACGGTGAGCAGGGTGGCGCCGAGCAGTTCGCGCCGGAATTTCTCCGCCACCGCGCGCCAGACCACGACGTTGATGGTGCCGGTCTCATCCTCCAGCGTGACGAAGGTGACGCCGCTCGCGGTGCCCGGCCGCTGGCGGCAGGTGACGATGCCGCTGGCGCGCACCGGCTGCTGGTGGCGGCTGGCGGTCACACGCGCCGCGGTTGCCAGCCGCAGCCCGGTAAGCCGCTCGCGCAGCAGCGCCAGCGGGTGGCGGCGCAGCGTGAGCGCCGTGGCGCGGTAGTCGGCGACGATGTCCTGCCCTTCGGTGGGCGGCAGCAACTCGATCTGCGCGTCTGGCCGCGCGCGGGCGGCCAGCGGCGCGTGGCGCGCGGCGCCGGGGTCGAGCGCCAGTGTGTCCCACAGGGCTTGGCGGCGGTGGCCGGCCAGCGTGGCCAGCGCATCGGCGGCGGCGAGCGCGTTGATCTCGCCGCGGGTGAGTTGCGCGCGGGCGGTGAGGTCGGCGACATCCGCAAACGGTGCTTGCGCGCGGGCGGCGACGATGCGCTGGGCGGCGGCCTCATTGAAGCCACTCACCAG
>JAJTHJ010000156.1 GCA_021298875.1 Burkholderiales bacterium
CGCCGTCTGTGGGAGCAGGATCGCCAGCGCAATGTGCCCGGCGTCTGGCTGCCGGAGGCACTGGCCCGCAAGTTTCCGCGCGCGGCCGAAAGCTGGGCCTGGCACTGGGTCTGGCCGTCGCCCACGCTGGCCGTCGATCCCTGGAAGGCAAAAGGGGTCGGGCTCGAATTAATTTTCGGAGAAGATCGGCGCAGCAGCATCGGGGATAACGAGAGGGCGGCGGCTTGCGCGGCACTGTAGCTTTGGTCGAAGAGTATGTCGAGCACGGCCCTCTCCGGAAAAGCAGCGGCCGAGTGCAGTCGCCCCGCCGCGTCGTCTGTAACGGCTTGACCCTCAGCCCATTGCTTTCCGCCCACTCTGTCATCGCCCGCCGCTCCGCGGCGTCGCGGTAGTCGTACCAGGCCTGCATGCGGCCGCGCCGCTCCACCAGCGCGCGGAAGCGGCCGTAGGCGCCGCGGCGGTGGAACATCGCCCGCACTTCGTCGTAATCGTCGGGCAGAACGTCGCGCGTGAAGTCGAACACCAAGGTCTGGCCGAGATCGAGTTCGCGCTTGTCGGGCACGCGCAGATAGTCCTCGCCGTCGAGGTCGGTCGGCAGCGCTTCGTCGTCGGGGGTGTCGCTGGAGGTGTAATGGATGCGGCCGTCGCGGCGGTCGATGTACGCGGCGGCGTCCAGCAACTGGCCCGCGGCAACCCACTCGAAGGCGTCCCACAGGTCGCTGTAGGCGACGGTGGGCGGTGACGGGGCAGTCTCTGAGGTGCTCATCGTCCTGTCCTCTTCTCCTCGAACATCAACTCGGCCCGCGCTGTGGGCCGAGTGTGGCGACGGCCCAGGTGCGCGCCGGCGCGTGCCAGTCGATGGTACTGAAGCCGAAGCTGCGCAGCAGCGCTTCGATCTGCGATTCCGACAGGCTTTCCGTCTCGAAGCGGTGATGCCAGCTGTCGGCGCCGATGTCGTAGCGCAGGTGCATGGCCGCGCGCGGGCCGTTGCGGGCCACGCTTTCCAGCCGCAGCGATGCCGGGCCGAGTTGCCCGAGCAGGCCGGGCTGCGCCGTCGCCAGCCAAACGGGGTCGTGCCGTTGCAGCAGCAGCTTGCCGCCCGGCTGCAGGTGGCGCGCCGCGCAGGCCGCAAACGCGGCGCGCACCGCGGCGTCCGCGTGGTTGATCAGGCGGCTGGCGAGCAGCACGCGGTCGAAGCGGCGGTCCAGCGCGAGCGCCTCGATCGCCGACAGCACGCGCTCTGCGCCGCCGGGAAGTTCCGCCAGCATGGCCGCCGATTCGTCGACCGCGGTCGGCCGCAGGCGCCAGTCGAGCAATACGCGCGTAAGGCGGCCGGTGCCGCAACCCAGCTCCAGGATCGACGCGCCTGCCGGCAGAAACTCGCGCACCGGCGCCAGGTCGTCCAGGTACGGCGACTGCCGGTACAACTCGACCGAGCAGCCGTCCGGCGCCTGCGCGCCGGGGCCGGAGCCGGAAGCCATCGCCGCCGCCGCTTGCGACTACGGCATCTTTTTGACTTCGGTGACGATCAAGTCGTCGCCCGGCATCGTCGCGGTGAAGCGGATCTTGTCGCCGTCCTTGAGGCCCGCGGCCATCTTCGGGTCCTTGAACTTGAAGCTCATCGTCATCGGGCCCATGCCGAGCGCCTTCATGTCGCCGTGCTTGATCAGGGCGGTGCCTTTGGCGGGGTCGATCTTGCGGATTTCGCCGTCGGTGGTGGCGGTTGCGCCGGCGCTGGCGGTGCCGTGCTGGTGTTGGGCCAGAGCGGGGGCGGTGCCGCAGGCGAGGACGAGGGCGGTGAAGAGGGTCGTGGCTTTCATGGGCAGTGCTCCTGTGGTTGGGGGTTGAAGTGAATCGTTGCGTTCGGTGCCCTCACCCCCGGCCCCTCTCCCGCTGATGCGGGCGAGGGGAGAGGGGCGGAGCGGATTGGGTTGTCGGACTTCGTGGCGGCGGTCTTCCCTCACCCGGCCGCTGCGCGGCCACCCTCTCCCGAGTGGAGAGGGTAATCACGCCGCAGCCGCCATTGCAGCAGCAGCGAGTACAGCGCCGGGATCACGACCAGGGTGAGCAGGGTGGAGGAGATCATGCCGCCGATCATCGGCGCGGCGATGCGGCGCATCACCTCGCTGCCAATGCCTTCGATCCACATCACCGGCACCAGCGCGGCGATGGTGGTGACGACCGTCATGATCTTCGGCCGCACGCGCTCGACCGCGCCTTCCATCACGGCGGCGTGCAGGTCGGCCAGCGTCGGCGCGGCACCTTCGGCGCGGCGGCGCTCGACCGTCGCGCGCCAGGCGTTGTCGATGTACACCAGCATCACCACGCCGGTTTCCGCCGCCACGCCGGCCAAGGCGATGAAGCCCACCGCTACCGCCACGCTCAGGTTGTAGTCGAGGAGCCACAGGTAGACGATGCCGCCGACCAGCGCGAAGGGCACCGACAGCATCACGATCATCGTCTCCGCCGCGCGTTTGAGACTCAGGTACAGCAGCACGAAGATGATCGCGAGCGTGGCCGGCACGACGATCTTGAGCTTGTCCGCCGCGCGCTGCAGGTACTCGAACTGCCCGCTCCACAGCGCGTACATGCCGGGCGGGAAGTCCACCTGTTCGCGCACCGCGCGCTGCGCGTCGGCGACAAAGCCGCCGATGTCGCGGTCGCGCACGTCCACGTAAATGTAGGCGGAAAGCAGCGCGTTCTCGGTGCGGATCACCGAGGGGCCCTGCGCGATCTGCACCTTGGCCAGTTGGCCGAGCGGCACCATCGCCGCCGGCTGGCCCATGCCGGCGGCCACCGGCACCAGCACTTCGCGCGCGATGTGCTCGGGGCTGTCGCGCGCGCTGCGCGGGTAGCGGACGATCACGCCGTAGCGGGCGCGCCCCTCGACCGTGGTGGTGGCGGGCTCGCCGCCCAGCGCCACCGCGACCACGTCCATCAACTGGCCGACGGTCACGCCGTAGCGCGCCAGTTGCGTGCGGTCGGGTTCGATCTCCAGGTA
>JAJTHJ010000042.1 GCA_021298875.1 Burkholderiales bacterium
CTCGCCCTCGGCGCCGCCGCTCCGCGGCGCCTCGGCGGCGCGCTGGCCGACGAGCCTGGCGCTCAGATCGCGCCGAACCACGCGCGGGTCCAGCCCGTTGCGAACGAAGTGCTCGATCACGACGCGCAACGCTGCGCCGATCGCCTCGGTGAACGCCGGCTCGAAAGCGCGCAGCATGT
Source organism: Burkholderiales bacterium (assembly GCA_021298875.1). Lineage (GTDB taxonomy): Bacteria > Pseudomonadota > Gammaproteobacteria > Burkholderiales > Burkholderiaceae_F > JAJTHJ01. Next base: position 180 of record JAJTHJ010000042.1, read on the forward strand.
AGTCCCAGCCGTCGCTCTTGTAGTCGAGCGACTCGGCCGCGGTCACCAGCGCATAGCAGAACACATCGGCTCCGAACGGATTGACCGCATCGCGTAGCGCCGGCCGGCCGGACAGGAAGCGCACGATCATGTGCGTCGAGCGCACCTCGTCCTCCAGCCGGCCGCCGATGCGGCTGCCGGCGCGCTGCGCCACGGTGGTCGCCGACACCGCTGCGGCGTCGAGCAGGCTCATGTCTTCTTCGAGCACCTCGCTCCCGGTGTGCAGACCGGGCTGCAACAAGGCATCGGCCAAGGCTTCTTGGCGCTGCTTCAAGCGCTGCAGAAACTCGAGGCGCAGTTCGAGCAAGCGGTCGCCGATCAACCGCCGCAGGGCCAGCGGATTGGCTTCGAACTCCCAGCGTGCGGAAAGCTCGTCCAGCACCGCCTTGCAGACCGGACCGAAGCGCGCCGCCATCGCCTCGCCGGCCACGTCGATGGCCGCGCGCAGCAGCGCCACCGCTTGTCCGGTGGAGACCGGCGCCAGCGCCGCCGGTGGCGCCGGACGCGGCGGCGATGTGCTGGGGTAGTTTTCCATCGCCGCTCCGTCAACCCCCGCGACCGGAGGCAGGCGACGACCCCGGGGAGCGCCGCGTGCTCATGCGTCCCGCCCGGACCGTCTGCGCGGACGCCCGAGGGCCGCTGCTGCGTGCGGCCTCGGCCAGAGCACCGCGACAGCGGCCAATCCGTAGCCGCACCAGGCAGCGCCTCGCCACATCGCCTACTCCAGGCCAGCCAACCATGAGACGGCGGGCAGGCCGTACCGCCGCTGCACGGCCAGCGCCGAGCGCCGCAGCGCCAGGTCGTACGGCCGATGCAGGTCCGCGGCAAAACCCAGCACCACTTGATTGCCGGTTGCGGCGGTCGGCAGCGCCCAAATGCGCCCGCCAAAGGCAGCGGAGATCGCCGAGCGGCTGCTCGCGAACGAGCGGCCGAACAAGTTGACCGCGACGACTCCGCGCGGACGCAAGAGTTTGCGGCAGGCGCGGTAGAAGGCCACGTCGTCGTAGACCGGGCCGCGTGCTTGCGCGTCGTAAAGGTCGACCTGTACCCAGTCGGCGCCGCCGCGATGGCGAGGATCGCCGACAAACCGGCGGGCATCCGCGGCGACCACCCGCAGCCGCTCGTCGTCCGGCGGCAATCGAAACCAGCGACGCGCCGCAGCAATGACTTCCGGCTCCCATTCGACCGCCGTCACACGCGTCCGTGGCAAGTGCCGCCAGCAAAACTTGGTCAGCGCCGCCGCGCCGAGTCCGAGTTGCACGACGTGGCTGGGCCGCGGACAAAACAGCAACGGCGCCATCATCTGCGACTGATACTCCAGTTCGAGATGAAACGGCCGCCGCAGTCGCATCGCCCCCTGCACCCACTCGCTGCCGAAGTGCAGATAGCGCACGCCGTCGGCTTCCGACAGCGACAAGGCCGGCGCCAGCGCCCGCTGCCCGCGAGGAAGCCGCTGCGGCAAGCATTCAGGCGGCACCGGCCGCGACTCCACCCGCGGCGTTCTGCAGCCGAACCATGACGCCCTGCACTGCCCGCTCGAACAGCGGCGCAGCCTCGATCGGCAGCAGTTCTCCGCTGCGCAGCCGGGCGCGAATCGCCTCGGGGGCGAGCGAATGCGACCGCTCGCCCTGCGCCGGCGTAAACAGATACAGGCTGCGGCGGGGGCTGATCCAGCGCAGTTGCACCCGTTCGCGCGAGGCACCGAGCTTGAGATCGAACCAGTCGCCGCGCCGCCAGGAGGCGATCAGGCGATCGAGCTCCGCGTCGCTGATCGAGTCGTCGACGGCCGCCCCCTGCGGCGCATCGAGGTAGTCGACCGCAACGTGCTGTGCGGCCAACACCTGACGAACGACCCCCGCATCGACGCGGATCGAATCGGCCGCCTCGGGCAGAGGCTCGGCCGACATCCGCAGCCCGTCCAACTGGGCCCGCAGGGCCTGCGGTTCGACCACCGGAGCGGCCAGGCCGTGCGCCATTTCGAGTGCCTTGACGGCGTGCGCGTGCGAGCGCATCAGGCGCCCCAAGAACTCCTGCGTTTGCTCGGCCGGCCAGTCGATCAGCAGCAAGCCCTCGCGCAGCGCGCCGAGTACGGTAGGGATCGCCACCACCAGCCGCTTGCGGTCGGAGGGGTCGATCTTCGGCTGCACGCTCCAGACCAGGTCGGGCACGATGCCCAGGTAACGGCGCATGGTCGGTTCCTCGCCGCCATCCTTGAGCCAGGCGGCCACCAGCACGCGCACCCAGGTTTGCAGCAGAAACTCGCGCAAATAGGACTCCAACTGGACGCCATCGAAAACCGAGCGGATCTTGATGGTGGCGTTGATCGCCATGATCTCGCGGTTCTCGGCGTCGGCCAGGGCCCGTTTGGCGCGGGCGACCGGATCTTCGTCGCCGCTGTGCTCCTCGGCCAGGTAAGCCTCGAATTCCGCCAGAGCCTGCTCGAAGGCGCCGAGCCCTTCCTCGACCGAGGTCAGCACCATCGCGACCGCCTTCTGCACCTGCTCCAGGTAGCGCTGGTTCTGCTCGCCCTCCGCGGTCCAGCCCACTGCCGTACTGGCGATGCGGTCGATCAGCAAGCGTGGGGCGCGATCGGCCGCGACGAACAGTTCCGGGTCGGTGAGCGCCGCCTTGATGATCGGAAACTGCAAGCGCAGCAGCAATTCCTTGATGCGCGCCGGAACGTGCTTGTCGCGCTCAATGCGGTCGAACAGCAGTCCGACGATCTCGATGGTGAGCTTGTCCACTCGGCGGGTTGCCCGCTCGGCCAGCTTGTCGCGCAGTTCGCCGGCGTAGACGGCGGCGTCGGCCGCCGCCATGGACAGGGCCGACAGGCGTTGGATGTTGTGGATGGCGCCGATCAAGCCCGGGGCGACGTAGCTCGCTGCGGCCTCGGTCGGCACACCCGGCGCATACCCAGCCGCTGCGCCCGGAGCCATGGCGATCGCTGCGCCCTGCGGCGCGAGCAGCGGCGCCGCCGGCACGCCTGCTGCCGTAAACGCCGCACCGCCCACCGGCTGCACGGCCGCGGTCGCCAAACCCAGCGGCGCGGCGACCGGGCCGCCGACACCCCCGGGTAGGCCGACCATGGCGACGGGCGCCCGTATACGCTGATACAAAGCGCGCAGAATTTCCTCGGCTTGGGCGCCGGAGCGAATGGCGCTGCCCTCGGCCGCCTCGCCCCCCCAGGGCGTATCGCCAAAGCCCTGTTCGAGCGGACGCGTTTCGGCGCCCAGACGCGAAGGGCTGCCCCGGGCCAAGCGTCGCAGCAGCGTCGCCCGCCCGCCAGAGGCCTGGACGTTGGCACTGTGCCCGCCCTGCGCCAATTGGTGGTCGATTGCCGCGTAGCAGGCACCGACCACAGCGCTCAGGGGCCGATCGAACCGAGGAAGCAGCTTCAGCCGCTGCTCCTGCGCCACCTTGCACTTTTCCAAGGCGTCGTTAACTGCGCGAGAGAACAGAGCGGGCCGGAAAGGAAACTCGCCATCGCGCAAGTCGACCTCGCCCGACATCCCCGCCACGCGCAGCCGCAAGGCCCGATACTCGTCCTCGGTGGCATTGCGGATTCGCGCCGCCGCCCGTTCGACGACGGTCGATAGCTCGACCTCGTCGAAATCGACCAGACTCAAGGCGAGTTTTTCCTTCTTGCCTGCGGGCGCCGCCGGCGGCGACACATAGCCATCGAGCGCGGTCTTGAACTCACTGCGCAAAGCGCCGGCAAAGGCGGCGGTGAACTCTCGTTCTCGCCCGACGACGGCGTCGAGCGGAGTATCGTCGTCGCCACCCCGCCGCATCAGCGCCTCTCCCAAAATCCGGGGCCACTGCGCGTCTACCGCACCCCACAAGACCGTCCAGCACGCGTCGAGTTCATTTCGCGCGCGGGCGCGCCGAGCCAGCATCGGGCTCTCCCCTCCCCGGGGGACGGCAAAACGCGGATCGGTCTTCTCGGTAACCATCGCGGCGGCAGAGATTGCGGCGCAGTGAACCTTTGGGAATCTACACCGAAAGCGCCTGCCGCCACAGCACCAGCTTTTGCTCGAAACTGCGTGCGGCATGCGCGGGACTGGTGGCGGGCGCAGAGACGACCGCCCAGCCGGCAGCCCGCAGCGGCCGGGCATGGCGGGCGGCCAAGCCGCCGTTGCAGACGATGCGCCGCAACCGCGGCGCCAGCGTGCGCAAGGCAGCGAACTCGTTAGTCCGACTGTTCCGGATGTCACCATCGAGGCTGCCGTCGCGGTCGCAGGCGGCAAGCACGTCCCAGATGCCGATCCGGTGCGCAAGCACGCGCCGCAGCCGTCGCTTATAAGGCAGCTCCACCAGCGGCTCGTCCAACAGCGCACCGAGGATGCGCCAAAACTGGTTGCGCGGATGGGCGTAGTACTGGGCGGCAGCGAGCGAGGCGGCCGAGGGGAAGCTGCCGAGGATCAGCGTCTCGGTGCGCGCATCGATCACCGGCGCGAAGCCGCGCAGCCGGGGCACCCGACTCAGCCCGTCGCCAGCAACGCGTTGACCCGCCGCACGAAAGCGGACGGGTCGTCGAGCGTGCCGCCTTCTGCGAGGATCGCCTGCTCCAGTAGCAGCGCGGCCCAGTCGGCCAGGCATGCGTCGTCGGCCTGCATCCTGACCACCAAGGGGTGCTGCGGGTTGAGTTCCAGGATCGGTTTGCTTTCGGGCGCCGTTTGGCCGGCGGCCTTGAGCAGTCGCGCCAGATGCGCGCTCATCGCTCCTGCCCCGGCGACGATGCACGAGGGCGAGTCGGTCAGCCGCAGCGTCATGCGCACGTCCTCGACCCGCTCGCCCAGCGCGGCCTTGACCTTGTCGGTGAGCGGCTTGAACTCCTCGGCGGCTTTGCTCTGCGCTTCCTTTTCGGCGGCGTCGGCCAGGTCGCCCAGATCGAGATCGCCCTTGGCCACCGACACCAGCGGCTTGCCGTCGAACTCGTGCACGAACGACAGCATCCATTCATCCACTCGGTCTGCGAGCAGCAGTACCTCGAGGTCTTTTTTGCGGAACACCTCCAGGTGCGGGCTGCCGGCGGCCGCGGCGAGGCTGTCGGCGGTGACGTAGTAGATTGCCTTCTGCCCGTCCTTCATCCGCGCGACATAGTCGCTCAACGACACGGTCGCGGCGCCGTCGCTGCGCGTCGAGGCAAAGCGCAGTAGCTTGGCGATCCTTTCCCGGTTGGAGCTGTCGCCGCCGATGCCTTCCTTCAGCACCTGGCCGAACTCGGCCCAGAACTGCGCGTAATCGTCCTTGCGGTTCTCGGCCAGGTCTTCGAGCAGGCCCAGCACGCGCTTGGTCGAGCCTTCGCGGATCGCGCGCACGTCGCGCGACTCTTGCAGGATCTCGCGGCTGACGTTGAGCGGCAGGTCGGACGAATCGATCACCCCGCGCACGAAGCGCAGGTAGGGCGGCAGCAACTGCTCGGCGTCGTCCATGATGGAAACGCGCCGCACGTAGAGCTTCACGCCATGGCGGTGCTGGCGATCCAAGATGTCGAACGGCGCCTTGGCCGGCACATAGAGCAGTTGGATGTACTCCTGCTTGCCTTCCACCCGGTTGTGCGTCCACGCCAGCGGATCGGCAAAATCGTGCGCGACGTGCTTGTAGAACTCTTGGTACTGCGCCTCGGTGATGTCGTTCTTGTTGCGTGCCCACAGCGCGTTGGCCTGGTTGACGGTTTCGTCTTCGTCGGTGGCGACATGGGCGGACTTGTCCTTGTCCCACACCTCCTTGCGCATGCGGATCGGGGTGGCGATGTGGTCGGAGTACTTGGTCAGGATCGACTTCAAGTGAAAGCTCGAGAGCAGTTCGTCCTCGCCCGCCATGAGGTGCAGGATCACGTCGGTGCCGCGCTCCGCGCGCGTGGCCGGCGACACCGTGAACTCGCCACTGCCGTCGCTTTCCCACTCCACAGCTGCGTCCGCCGGGGCGCCGGCGCGACGCGAGACGACCGTCACCCGGTCGGCGACGATGAAGCTCGAATAAAAGCCCACGCCGAACTGGCCGATCAACTGCGCGTCCTTCTGCTGGTCGCCCGTCAGGCTCGCGAAGAACTCGCGCGTGCCGCTCTTGGCGATGGTGCCGAGGTGGGCAATCGCTTCCTCGCGCGTCAGGCCGATGCCGTTGTCGGACACGGTGATCGTGCGCGCCGCCTTGTCCAAGCTCACGCGGATCGCCAGTTCGCCGCCGCCTTCCAGCAGTTCCGGCCGGGCGATGGCCTCGAAGCGCAGTTTGTCGCAAGCGTCCGACGCGTTGCTGACGAGTTCGCGCAGGAAAATCTCCTTGTTCGAGTACAGCGAATGCACCATCAGGTGCAGCAGTTGCTTGACCTCGGCCTGAAAGCCGAGCGTTTCTCTCATCTGGGTGTCTGGGGCGCCCATCGCGTCGATCCTCCGAAAAAATCGCTTACGCCGCGCGATTATGGGGTTGGCGGCGCGCGCTTCAAGAGCGCCGCTAGACTTGCGTTCTTCCCGCAAACAGCTTCCCATGGCCGCCCAAATCATCGATGGCAAGGCGCTCGCCGCCCGCGTGCGCGCCGAGCTCAAGGCAAGGATCGCAGTGCTGGCCGAGCGCGGCCAGCGCCCGGGCCTGGCGGTCGTCCTCGTCGGCGACGACCCGGCTTCCGCCATCTACGTGCGCAACAAGATCGCCGCCTGCGAGGAAGTCGGCATCCGCTCGTGGTGCGACCGGCTCGGGGCCGGCACGTCGCAAGAGACGCTGCTCGCCCGCATTGCCCAGCTCAACGCCGATGTCGCCGTGCACGGCATTCTCGTGCAACTGCCGCTGCCCAAGCCTCTGGACGCGCAGCGGGTGTTGGAGTCGATCTCGTTTGCCAAGGATGTCGATGGCCTGCACGCGACCAACGCCGGGCTGACGCTGATGGGCCGCCCGCATTTCCGCTCCTGCACGCCCTACGGCGTGATGAAGATGCTGGAGACGACCGGGGTGCCGCCGCGCGGCGCGCACGCGGTGGTGCTCGGCCGCTCCAACATGGTCGGCAAACCGATGGCGATGTTGCTGCTGGCGGCGGATGCCACGGTGACGATCTGCCACTCGGGCACCCGCGATCTGCCGTCGATCACCCGCCAGGCCGACATCCTGGTCGCCGCCGTCGGCCGCCGTAATCTGGTCACGGCCGACATGGTCAAGCCCGGTGCGGTGGTGATCGACGTCGGCACCAACAAGACGCCGGAGGGCAAGCTCGCCGGCGACGTGGACTTCGCCGCGGTGCGCGAGGTGGCCGGCTGGATTTCGCTGGTGCCGGGCGGCGTCGGGCCGATGACGATTGCCATGCTGCTCACCAATACGGTCGAGGCGGCCGAACGCGCCGCCGGCCTTACCCACTGAGAAACGCGATGCCCTTCGACACTGCCGCCACCAATCCGCTGCTCGATCTCGCCGGGCTACCCAAGTTCGACGCGATCCGCCCCGAACACATCGCGCCGGCGATCGACGCGCTGCTCACGCGCGCCCGTAGCGCCGTCGCCCACGCGACGACCGCCGATCTGCCCGCGACCTGGGATGCCGTAGTCGAGCCGCTGGACGACGCGACCGAAGCGCTCTCGCGCGCCTGGGGCACGGTCGCGCACCTGAACGCGGTGGCCGACACACCGGCGCTGCGCGAGCAGTACAACGCCGTGCTGCCGCGCGTGACAGCGTTCTGGACCGAGCTGTCGCAAAACGAGCGGCTCTTCGCCCGCTACAGGGGGCTTTCCGCCGCGCCCGACTTCGGCCAATGGCCGCGCGCCCGCCGCACCGTGGTCGAGCACGAGTTGCGCGACTTTCGCCTGGGCGGCGCGGAACTGCCCGACGCGCCCAAGGCGCGGCTGGCCGCGATCCGGGAGCGGCAGGCGCAGTTGAGCACCCGCTTTGCCGAGAACGTGCTCGACGCGACCAACGCTTTTGCGCTTTACGTGGACGAGGCCGATGTCGCCACGAAGCTCGCCGGCATTCCGGACGACGTGCTGGAGCAGTATCGCGAGGCCGCCGCGGCCGAGGGCAAGACGGGCGCGAAGCTGACGCTGCACTTCCCCAGCTACGGCCCGGCGCTGCAATACGCGCAGGACCGCGCGCTGCGCGAGCAGTTGTACTGCGCCTATGCGACGCGCGCCTCCGAGTTCGGCCCAGCCGAGTGGGACAACAGCGCTGCGATGCTCGAACTGCTGAGCTTGCGGCGCGAGCAGGCCGCGCTGCTCGGCTACGCCAACTTTGCCGAACTGTCGCTGGTGCCAAAGATGGCGCAATCGAGCGCCGAGGTACTCGGCTTCCTGCGCGACCTGGCGCGCCGCTGCAAGCCTTACGCGGAGCGCGACATGGCCGAGCTGCGGGAGTTTGCCGCGCGCGAACTCGGCCTGACCGAGCTTGCCGCCTGGGACATCGCCTACGCCAGCGAAAAACTGCGCGAGGCGCGCTACGCCTACTCCGAACAGGAGGTCAAGCAATACTTCACCGAGACCGCGGTGCTGCCGGGCCTCTTCAAGCTGATCGAGACGCTGTTCGCCGTCGCCATCCGCCAGGACAGCGCGCCCACCTGGCATCCGGACGTGAAGTTCTACCGGATCGAGTCCCTCGACGGCACCCTGCTCGCCCAGTTCTATCTCGACCTGTACGCGCGCGAGCACAAGCAAGGCGGCGCCTGGCAGGACGACGCGCGCGCCCGCCGTGCCGCGCACGGCCAGGTGCAAACGCCGGTGTCGTACCTGACCTGCAACTTCTCGCGCCCCTCCGGCGGCAAGCCCGCGCTCTTCACCCACGACGAAGTGCTGACCCTTTTCCACGAGTTCGGCCACGGCCTGCATCACATGCTCACCCGGGTGGACGAGCTGTCGGTCTCCGGCATCAGCGGTGTGGAGTGGGACGCCGTCGAACTACCCAGCCAGTTTATGGAGAACTTCGCTTGGGAATGGGAGGTGCTGCAACTGCTGACCGCGCACGTCGAAACCGGCGCGAAGCTGCCGCGCGAACTGTTCGACAAGATGGTCGCCGCCAAGAATTTCCAGAGCGGCATGCAGTTCGTCCGCCAGTTGGAGTTCGGCCTGACCGACCTGCGGCTGCACAGCGACTTCGAGCCGACCGATGCCGCCGCGTTGCAGCGGCTTGTGGCCGAGGTGCGGCAGGAGGTCGCAGTGGTGATCCCGCCCGCGTTCAATCGGATGACCCACAGCTTCAGCCACATCTTTGCCGGCGGCTACGCGGCCGGCTACTACAGCTACAAGTGGGCCGAGGTGCTGTCGGCCGACGCTTACGCCGCTTTCGAAGGCGGCACCACGGTGCTCGACCCGGCGGCGGGACGGCGCTTTCTCGACGAAGTGCTGGCCGTCGGCGGCAGCCGGCCGGCAATGGAGTCTTTCGTCGCCTTCCGCGGCCGCAAGCCTACGATGGACGCGCTGCTGCGGCACAACGGCATGGCCGGCGCGCCGGCATGAAGTCGCTGGCCGCCCTCGTCCTCGGCTGCGCGCTCGCCGCACCGGCGCTGGCGCAGTACAAGTGGACGGCCCCCGACGGCAGCACGGCTTACGGCGACCGGCCTCCGGCCGGCGCGCGCGACGTGCAGAAGCTGGGCAGCGGTGCGGCGCCGGGCGCGAACGACCCCCTTCAGGGGCTGCCGTTCGAGCTGCGGCGGGCAGCGCAGAGCTTTCCGGTACGCCTTTACACGACACCGGGCTGTGCGCCTTGCGACGCCGGCCGCGAAGCGCTGCGGGCGCGCGGCGTGCCGTTCGAGGAGCGCACCGTCGTCTCGCGCGCCGACCTCGAAGCCTTGCTGCGCCTGGGTCATGGCGGCGACTTGCCGCTGCTGACCGTCGGCCGACAAGCCCAGCGCGGTTTCGAACCGCGCGCCTGGATGAGCGTGCTCGACGCGGCGGGCTACCCTGCCGCGTCGCAGTTGCCGCGCAACTGGCAGCCTGCGACGCCGCGCCCGATCACCGAAGGAACCCCACCGGCATCGGCGCCGGCGCCTGCGACCGCCGCGCCGGAGACCGATCCCGCAACACGCCCGCCGCCACCCGAACCGACCCGCGGCGGCCCCACGCGCTTCTGATGCCCACCACGCTCGCCACCTGGAACGTCAACTCGCTCAAGGTGCGGCTGCCGCATCTGCTCGATTGGCTGGGCGCGCATCGGCCGACCATCGTCTGCCTCCAAGAGACGAAGCTCACCGACGACAAGTTTCCCGTCGCCGATCTCGAAGCGGCGGGTTACCGCAGTGTCTACGCGGGCCAGAAGACCTACAACGGCGTGGCGGTGCTGCTGCACGCCGACAGCGTCACGGCGCCGACCGAAGTGCAGATCAACCTGCCCAACTTTGCCGACGAGCAAAAGCGCTTGCTGGCCGTCACCGTCGGCGACCTGCGCGTGGTCTGCGGCTACTTTCCCAACGGGCAGGCAGTCGGCAGCGAGAAATACGAGTACAAGCTGCGCTGGCTGGAGTCACTGACGGATTGGCTGCGCGGCGAACTCACGCGCCACCCCAAGCTCGCGCTGGCCGGCGACTACAACATCGCGCCCGAGCCGCGCGACGTGCACGACCCGGCCGCGTGGGAGGGGCAGGTGTTGTTTTCCGAGCCGGAGCGTGCGGCGTTTCGTGGGCTGCTCGATCTTGGCCTGAAAGACAGCTTCCGGCTGTTCGAGCAACCCGAGCGCAGCTACACGTGGTGGGACTATCGCAACCTGGCGTTTCGCCGCAAGATGGGCTTGCGCATCGACCACATCCTGGTCACGCCGGCGCTGGCGGCGACCTGCACCGGCTGCATCATCGACGTCGAACCGCGCCGCCGCGAGCAGCCGAGCGACCACGCGCCGGTGCTCGCCACCTTCGCCTGATCAGGGTTCGCGCTGCGCCGGCTGGTGCGTCAGCGCCACCGCCCCGCTGCGCGCACGACGCTCGCGCCAGCGCGCCGCCCAGCCGTCCAGATACGAGTAGATCACCGGCACCACCACCAGTGTGAGCAGCGTGGAGGTGATCACCCCGCCGATGATCGCGCGGCCCATCGGCGCCTGTTGCTCGGAGCCTTCGCCCAAACCCAGCGCCAGCGGCAGCATGCCGAAGATCATCGCTGCGGTGGTCATCAAAATCGGCCGCAGCCGCACTTGGCCGGCCTCACGCAGCGCGTCGAAGCGATTCATCCCTTCGCGCTGACCCTTGTTGGCAAAGTCCACCAGCAAGATCGCGTTCTTGGTCACCAGCCCCATCAGGAAGACGATGCCGATCATCGAGAAGATGTTCATCGTCGTGTTGGTGACGAGCAGCGCCAGCATCACACCGACGATCGACAGCGGCAGCGAGGCCATGATCGCCAGCGGCTGGATGAAGCTGCCGAACTGCGAGGCGAGCACGATGTAAATGAAGATCACCGCCAGCAGCAGCGCGGCACCGATGGCGGCACCCACCTCCTGCTGCTCGCGGATCTGGCCGCCGACGTCGAAGACGAGTCCCGGCGGCAGCGGGTAGTCGCGCACCAGTTGCTGGACCTCCTTGCCCACGTCGCCGGCCGCCCGCCCCTGCACGCCGGCGAAGAGCGCTACCCGCCGTTGCAGGTTCTGCCGGCGGATGTTCTCCGGGTTGAAGGTCTTCTCCACTGTGGCAATGGCGCGCAGCGGCACCACCTCGGGCGAGCCGTCGGCCAGTTGCCGGCCGGTGGCGATGTTCAAGTTGGCAATGTCGTCGGCCAGCGCGCGGTTGGCCTGCGGCAGTTGCACCACCACCTCGTAGTTCTGCCCGTCGGGGGCCAACCAGTAGCCGGCGTTTTCGCCCTCCACCAGCGCGCGCAGCGTGCTGCCCAGTTGCGCATGCGTGATGCCGTACTCGGCGGCGAGTTCGGGCCGCAGCCGCACGGCCAGCGCGGGCGTGCCTTCCTTGACCGAAGTTTCGATGTCGGTGATGCCGGGAATCGCCTTGACCTTTTCCTTCAGATCGGCAATCACGCGCTGCATCTCGGCATCGTTGTTGCCGAGCAGCGCGACGTAGATCGGCTGGTTCCAGCCCACCTTGAGTTCCACGCCGGGGATGCTCGCCACTCGCGCGCGGATCGCTTCCTCGATTTGCTTCTGCGTGCGCTCGCGCGCCGCTCGCGGCACGAGCTTCAAATTGATGATTGCGCCATTGCGCGCGCCGTCTGTGCCGATGTTGGTGTCGATCGACTCGATCTCGCGGAACTCCGCCAGCACCGCTTCCACCCGCTTGACCCGCTCGTTGGCGTACTCCAGCGAGGAGCCGACCGGCAGCGTGAGGCGGATCGACGTATAGCTCTGATCGGTCTCGGGCACCATCTCGGTGCCGACCACGGCGGCAATCGGAAAGCTCGCCAAGAAACTCGCGGTGGCGATGGCCAGTGTGGTCTTGCGGTGGGCTAGCGCCCAGTCGAGCAGCCGCCCGTACCAGATGTGCCAGCGCTCGACCCAGCGGTCGAAGGTGCGCAACACCGGCCCGACCACGGGCAAGCGCGTCGCGCCTTCCGGCGGGTCGCGCCACACGGCGGAGAG
>JAJTHJ010000090.1 GCA_021298875.1 Burkholderiales bacterium
CGCGCGCCAGCCGCACGGCATTCAGGTCCGCGCACATCAGGTTGAAGACGGTCTGGTTGAACGGGATGCGGCTGCCGGTCGAGATGTCGGTGGCCGAGGCCACGTCGTAGGGGCCAGTGCCGCGGTCGAGGTCGCCGAAGGTCGCCCCGTTGAACAGGATTTCGTCGTAGTAGTTCGCCGCGAGTTCCGAGCGCCCGGCCGTGCCGCCGATGTAGTCGGGCCAGTACTGGGGACTGAGGGTACGTGCGAGCAGTTCACCCTGCACGTCGCGCTTGAGGAAGCGTTGCTCGTACTCGGCGAACAGCTTGTCGCCGTACAGGCCATAGGCGAGCGCCGTGAAGCTGCCGCCCGACACGCCGGCGATCATGTCGACGGCGTCGATCAGGCGCAGCTTGGCGCCATCCGCGGCCACGACCTCGGTGCGCCGCAGGAATTCCAGTACCCCATAGGAGAACGCGGCCGCCGGTGTGCCGCCGCCGGAGAAGGCAAGTACGACCAGGGTGTCCCGATTCTTGAAGTGCTTCTCGCGCGTCTGGAAGGTGTAGCCGCCGTTCGGATCGACCTGCGCGAGCGGCGGGTTGACCGGGCGGCTGGCTCAGCCGGCGAGGCCGAGCAGCGCGACGCATGCCGCTGCCCTCAGGAATCGTGGGTTCGTCATGATGGTCGGGGGATGGGGGGTTGCTGGCGGGCCATGGACGTTCGCACACCCCTCCCGGTCAGGCGCTGTCGCGCGACGCGCCTTGCGCCAGACCGACGAACTGCGAGACGACGATCGCGGTGTAGAACATGCCGAACAGGGCGATGAGCAGACTCAGCGTGGTCGCCGGCGCGCGCACCGGCGTAATGTCGGAGTAGCCGAGCGTCGTCATCTGAGCGAAGCTGCAATAGCAGAAGAGCGCGAGCCTCGCATGCCAGTCCCCCAGCATCTCCTGAACGCCGGGGTCGAAGGCGAAGGCGTGCGGCGCCAGCAGGAAAGCGCAGATGTGGCGCGCCCTTGCCCTTTAGCCCGCTTCACAGGCGCGCCATGCAATGCAGCGTCCAGAACGCCGGTGCGGACGGCGCCACTGCGCGGATCGACCGTACTGGACAACAGCCGCAGGTCGATACACTGTTCGCAGCAACATGCAACGGCGGCGGGCGCACAGCGCGTCGGCGAGGCTCTCCGCCGCGGCGCCTCGAACGAACCCACACCAAGGGAGCCACGCCGTGTCCGGACGAACCGATCCCCCTCCGGCCTATCGCTACGCCGTGTCGGCCGAAGCGACCGAACGTGAGTTGCGGCAGTGCGCGTTTGCACTGCTCAACCACTATTTGGCGATGCACCAGATCATCGTGGAACACGTCCAACTTCAGCCGGTGGAGCTGCTGATACTGATCGCGACGACCACCGGCAACGTTCAGCGGGCGTTGCATCCGGCAGAGCTACCGCAGGAGTTTCGCGGCATTACGTCTCTGCCGCCGGGCTTGGTCGTGCCCATGTCGCGACGGGCCATCGCGCGAGTTGTTGGCATGCCGACCGAGACCGTGCGACGCCACGTGCAAAGCATGGTCGAGCGCGGCATCCTGGTGTCGACGCCGAAGGGCGTGCTTGCGCCCAACCGCTTGGCCGAACGCTGGGCCGCCGCCGCAGTCTTGCGGCTCATCGACTCGCATGTGGCCTGCACCGAGAAACTCATCGCGGCACAGGCGATCGTGCCGCAAGCGAAACGCCCCGCTCGATCCGCGCGAGGCTGATCTCCGCGATGAGGCGAAGGTATGCAGTGACCCAAAATAGGTCGCTGCGCTGGCACCAGCGCACCCCAACGCGCTAACCTTCTGCGGCGAATGTGCCGCAGGGTTCGATCCGCAAAACCGTCGCGACACGCGTGTAGCCGGCGGGCATCCGGCCGACGAATACGCGACCGCCCAGCGGCGATTCGTCGTCGCATCCCCATAGAGGACAACGCAGGATGACCGCCCGAACCATGACCGCCCGCCGATTTGCCATGAAACTCACGACGGCCGTAGCCGTAACGCTGCTGGCGGTTCAGCCCGCAGCACACGCCTACTCGCGCGTCCTGTGGGCGTCGCCGGATGGGCAGGTGTTCGTCGGGCGCACTCAGGACTGGACGGAAAAAGCCAACTCCGCCTTCCGTGTCTATCCGCGCGGGCTCGCGCGGACCGGGGCGGTGACCGAGAACCCGCACAAGTGGACCTAGAAGTACGGCAGTCTGGTCCTTTCGGCCTACGACAGCGGGACCCATGAGGGCGTCAACGAAAAGGGCCTGAGCGCGCACGCGCTGTATCTGGCGGGCGAAACGGACTTCGGCCCGCGCGATCCCAAAACGACCCGCCATCGGGGTGATGCAGTGGGTGCAGTATTACCTCGACCATCGACAACTATGCAACGGTGGCCGAAGCCGTCGAAGCGCAGAAGCGCCTCGCCTTCCAGATCGAGCCGCTGATCCTGCCGAACGGCTTTCCCACGCTGGTGCACATCTCGCTGTCCGACAAATCCGGCGACTCCGCCGTGATCGAGTACATCGGCGGCCAAGCCAAGGTCTATCACGACAAGCGGCTCACGGTGATGACCAATGAACCGACCTACGACAAGCAGATCGAGAGCCTGAAGCAGTACCGCACGTTTGGCGGCGACAAGCCGCTGCCCGGCGAAAGGACGCCTTCGGACCGGTTCGTGCGCGCGGCCTACTACGTCAACGGCTTGCCGAAACCCGCCAGCCGCGCGGAAGGCGCGGCGTACATGTTCAGCGTCATTCGCAACGTGTCGGTGCCCTTCGGCCTGGGCGACCCGGACAAGCCAAACATCGCCAGCACCATCTTCCGCACCGTGATCGACTTGACCGGCGGGCGCTATTACTTCGAGAGCACTTACGCACCGAAAGTGGTTTGGATCGACTTTGCCAAGCTCGACTTCAGCAAAGGCTCAGGGGAACGGGAACTGCAGGTGGAGAAGAACATCTTCTCGCTCACCGGCGACGTGACCCAGCGCCTCGCACCAGCAAAGCCATTCGTGTTCGGGATGAACAAGTCGCGCTGACCCTCGCGGCACGGCTCGAGGTGTGCATACCCGGCATGACCGGTCGCGAAGAGCGACAGCCGGGTTGCGGCAAAGCCAGCGCCTCGGGCGCCGCAATAGCGGGGCGTACAACTTCCCCGCGGCCCGCTACTCCCACTCGATCGTCGCCGGCGGCTTGCCGCTGATGTCGTAGACCACGCGGTTGATGCCGCGCACTTCGTTGATGATGCGGTTGCTCACGCGGCCCAGCAGTTCGTGCGGCAGATGCTCCCAGTGCGCGGTCATGAAGTCCTGCGTCTGCACCGCGCGTAAGGAAACGACCCACTCATAGGTGCGGCCGTCGCCCATCACGCCGACACTCTTGACCGGCAGAAACACCGCAAACGCCTGGCTCGTCTTGTCGTACCAGCCGGCCGCGCGTAACTCGTCGATGAAGATCGCATCGGCCCGGCGCAGCAGGTCGGCAAACTCGCGCTTGACCTCGCCGAGGATGCGCACGCCGAGACCCGGGCCGGGGAACGGGTGGCGGTAGACCATCTCCGGCGGCAGTCCAAGCTCGATGCCCAGCGCGCGCACCTCGTCCTTGAAGAGCTCGCGCAGCGGCTCCAGCAGCTTGAGGTGCAGCGTCTCGGGCAGGCCGCCGACGTTATGGTGGCTCTTGATCGTGGTCGCCTTCTTGGTTTTGGCACCGGCCGACTCGATCACGTCCGGGTAGATCGTGCCTTGCGCCAGCCAACGGGCGTTGGGCAGCTTGGCCGCTTCTTCCTGGAACACGTGTACGAACTCACGGCCGATGATCTTGCGCTTGGCCTCGGGATCGGCCACACCGGCCAACTCGCGCATGAAGCGCTCGCTGGCATCGATGTGCACGAGCTTCAAGCCCATGTGGGTCTGGAAGGTATCGACCACCTGCTGCGCCTCATTCAGCCGCAGCAAGCCGGTATCCACGAACACGCAGGTCAATTGCCGGCCGATCGCCTTGTGGATCAGCGCGGCGGCCACCGAGGAATCGACGCCGCCCGACAGGCCGAGGATCACTTCATCGTCGCCCACCTGCGCGCGGATGCGCACCACGGCCTCGCTCACGTAGTCGGGCATATTCCAGTCGCCGCGGCAGCCGCAGATCTCGCGGACGAAGCGGCGCAGCATCGCCGCGCCCTGCACGGTGTGCGTGACCTCGGGGTGAAACTGCACGCCGTAGAAGCGGCGCGCTTCGTCGGCCATGCCGGCGATCGGGCAAGACTCGGTCGAGGCCATCAGCACGAAGCCGGGCGGCAGCGCGGTGACCTTGTCGCCATGGCTCATCCACACCTTGAGCAGGCCATGGCCTTCGGGTGTGCGCAGGTCTTCGATGCCGGCCAAGAGCTTGGTGTGGCCGCGCGCGCGTACTTCGGCGTAACCGAACTCACGCAGGTTGCTCGCCTCCACGCTGCCGCCCAATTGCACCGCCATCGTGAACATTCCGTAGCAGATGCCCAGCACCGGCACGCCCTGTGTGTAGACGGCGGGCGGAGCGCGCAGCTCCTGCGCCTCGTAGGTGCTGGCGTGCGAGCCGGACAGGATGATCCCCTTGGGCGCGTAGGCGCGGACAAAGTCGTCGCCGACGTCGTTGGGGTGGATTTCGCAGTACACGCCCGCCTCGCGCACGCGGCGCGCGATCAGTTGCGTGACCTGCGAGCCGAAGTCGAGGATCAGGATTCTTTCGTGGGACATGGGTCGTGACTACCGGGTTGAAACTCAGCGATCTTCGATCCTGCGGTCTTCCCTCACCCGCTCGCTCCGCTCGCACCCTCTCCCGGGGGGAGAGGGTTTAAGCCCCTCTCCCCCC
>JAJTHJ010000208.1 GCA_021298875.1 Burkholderiales bacterium
AGCGCGCCAAGCTGCGCGGCCGCGGCGGCGCCGGCTACGCGGTGGGCTTCAAGTGGGAGGGCTGTCGCGTGGCGCCCGATGCGCACCGGCTGATCGTCTGCAACGCCGACGAAGGCGAGCCCTGCACCTTCAAGGACCGCGTGCTGCTGAACTCGCATGCCGATCTGGTGTTCGACGGTATGACGGTCGCGGCCTACGCCTGCGGCGCGTGCGAAGGGCGCGTGTATCTGCGCGGCGAGTACCGGCACCTGCTGGCACCGCTGCGCGCGGTGTTGGCGCGGCGGCGCGCGGCCGGGCTGCTCGGGCGCGCGATCTGCGGTGAGGCGGGCTTCGACTTCGACATCGAAGTGCATCTGGGCGCCGGCGCGTACGTGTGCGGCGAGGCCTCGGCGCTGGTCGAGTCGCTCGAAGGCAAGCGCGGCGTACCGCGCAACCGGCCGCCGCATCTGGTCGAGCACGGATATCTCGGCCACCCGACGGCGGTCAACAACGTCGAGACGCTGGCCGCCGCCGCGTTGATCGCCATCCACGGCGGCGACTGGTACGCCAGTGTCGGCACGCTGCAGTCCGCCGGCACCAAGCTGTTGTCGGTTTCTGGCGACTGCGCCGCGCCGGGCATCTATGAAGTGCCGCTGGGCACGCCAGTGGAGCAAGTGCTGGCCGACTGCGGCGCGCGCGACACGCAGGCGGTGCAGATCGGCGGGCCGTCGGGCACCTGCATCGGCGCCGACGAGTTTGGCCGTCGCATCGCCTTCGAAGACCTGCCCACACCCGGCGCCTTGACTGTGTTCGATCAATCGCGCGACATGTTCGAAGTGGCGCTCAACTTCACTCGCTTCTTTGCACACGAGAGCTGTGGCTTTTGCACGCCGTGCCGCGTGGGCACGTCTCTGCTCGAACGCTTGATGGGCAAGATCGCCGCCGGCCGCGCCGGCCGCTTCGACCTGGAGCGCGTGAACGAACTGAACGCGCTGCTCAAGGCCGCGAGCCACTGCGAGCTGGGTGCCTCGGCCTGTAACCCGGTGGTCGATACGCTCAAGCGCTTCCGCCCCGCCTACGAGCGGCGCTTGTTGCCGGGCGGCTTCGAGCCGATCTTCGATCTGGATCGCGAGCTTGCGCCGGCGCGGGCGATCACCGGCCGGGACGATGCGGATGCGCATTTGGTGGAGCAGCCATGAGGTTTGTCGCGGCTTACCCGGTGCCGGCGGTCTTCCCTCACCCCCACCCCTCTCCCGGAGGGAGAGGGGCTTTTCAACCCTCCCCCTCCGGGGGAGGATGGCCGCGCAGCGGCCGGGTGAGGGAAGACCGGCGGCCGCAGGCAGTGCGCCGACGACGGCACCTCCACAACGAACCAATACCCCAATGACCGACACCTTCACCCTAGACGGCACCGAAGTCGCCTTCGCGCCGGGCCAGACCGTACTGCAAGCCGCTCTTGCCGCCGGCCACTACGTGCCGCACCTTTGCTACCACCCCGAGTTCAAGCCGCACGGCAGTTGCAAGGTCTGCACGGTCAAGGTCGATGGCCGTTGGGAGACCTCCTGCACCCGCCCCGCGCGCGCCGGCATGAAGGTCGAAAGCGAAACCGACGAGATCAACAACCACCGTCGGCTGCTGGTGCAACTGCTGTTCGTCGAAGGCAATCACTTCTGCCCGTCCTGCGAAAAAAGCGGCAACTGTCTGCTGCAAGCGGTGGCCTACGACCTGGGTGTGGAGTCCGCGCACTTCGACTACTTCTTCCCCGACCGTCCCGTGGATGCAAGTCACCCCGACCTGCTGCTCGACTTCAACCGCTGCATCCTGTGCGAGCTGTGCGTGCGCGCCTCGGGCGAGATCGACCGCAAGAGCGTCTTCTCGCTCGCCGGCCGCGGCATCGGCAAGCACCTGATCGTCAATGCCGAGTCCGGGCGGCTGGCCGACACCAACGTCGCCGTCACCGACAAGGCGGTACAGGTCTGTCCGGTCGGCGCGATCCTCAAGAAGCACGTGGGCTTTGCCACGCCGATCGGCGAGCGGCGCTTCGATGCCGAGCCGATCAGCGCGCAGGCGCTGCGCGATGCGCCGCGTGCGCTCGCCAAGCCCACGGCGGGAGTTGGCGCATGAGACACCCTGTGTCAACCCCCGGTAGGCTGAAGGAGGGCGGCGGCGGCGTGGTGTTGTGTTGGGTCGTAGGGCTGGCGATTGGTCCAGGCGCGCCAGATTACGCGCACCCAGGCACGGGCCAGGATGCGGATGGCATGGGGATGATCGCAGCCGCGAGAGCGCGCGCCGGCGTAGACGGCGGCGGCCCAGGCGCTGGCGTGGCGGGAGTTGTCGGCCAGGCAGGTCAGCGCCTTGCGCAAGCGGTGGTTGCAGGCCCAGCGGAAGATCACGGCCTGATGCTTGCCCGAGGCGTAGGTCACGGGGGCCACCCCGGCTTCGGCGGCCAGTTGCGCATCGGTGCCGAAGCGTTCGCGCACGCAGCCCAGTTCGGCCAGGATTTGCGCGGCGCACAGGCGCCCGGCGCGCGGGAAGCTCATCAGCAGGCGACCGTCGTCGCAGGCGGCGACGTGGTGCTCGATGCGGCCGGACAGCAGGCGGATTTGCTCGACCAGTCGGACGAGTGCATGGGCCTGGGCGAGGGTCAGTTTGGTTTTGGCGTCGACTTCGAGTTCGCCCAGGTCGATGTGGGCCGCCTGGTGCAACCGGGCCAGCAGTTCCTCTGGACTGCGGCGACCGCTGCAGGCGTGCTGGGCACAGAAGGCGGCCATGCGTTTGGGGCCGAGGCGGGCGGCGGCTTCGGGCTTGGGGTAACGCTGCAGGAAGGCCAGGGCGATCGGCGAATCGATCTCGGCGAAGACTTCGGCGGCCGCGGGCCAGTACGAGTCGAGCAGGCTGCGCAACTGGTTGGCCAGTCGCACGCGGGCAGCGACCAGGTCGTCGCGACCGCGCACCAGTGCGCGCAGGGCGCGGATCTCGTCGGACTGCGCGGCCAGCGGCGCGAAGCGGTGACCGTCGGTACGCAGCCAGTCGGCCAACAGATAGGCGTCGCCGGCATCGGACTTGCCGCCGTGACTGCGGTAGCGCGGACGGCTGGCCTTGACGACGTTGGGGTGGATCGGCACGACGGCGAACGCCGCCTCCACGAGCGTGTCCACCAGCAGCCCCGAGGGACGTTCGATGGCGATGCGCTGCACGCCCGCAGCCCGCAACTGGCGCACGAGATCGCGCAGTCCGTCGGCATCGTGGGCCAGGGACCATTGCCGACAGACGGCACCCTGTTCGTCGATCGCGCACACGGCGTGGCTGCGGCTGGCCCAATCCAGCCCGGCATAGACGGTGGTCATGGACAAACTCCCATCGGTCGGAGCAAGACTTGCCGTGCCGGAAGCCCGCGCGGGACGCTCGCTGATCGGCGCTCACCCAGGCTCGCGGGAAACAAGCTCGGTGTGGCGCAACACCCGGTAGCCCGTTCCGGGCTTCCGGCACCTTGCAGGCTGCGGGTCTCATTCGGGCCGTCGAACGGCCGGCGCGTCGGGCAGTCGCTGCAAGGGCACGGAAGTCGAAACACGCGAGGCGTGCGCGCCGCGCAATCCAAACGCTGCGCGGTACACCACCCCTTCCCCGTCGAACACGGGTTCTCCACCGCGGCGGTCGG
>JAJTHJ010000160.1 GCA_021298875.1 Burkholderiales bacterium
CGATCGCGTAGATCACCAGCACGACCGAGGGCGGAATCAGGATGCCAAGCGTCCCTCCGGCCGCGAGCGTGGCAGTGGCAAAGCCGCCGTCGTAACCGTAGCGGCGCATCTCGGGCAGCGCGACGTTGGCAATGGTGGCCGCCGTGGCGACCGACGAGCCGCACACCGCGCCGAACGCCGCGCAGGCCAGCACGGCCGCCTGCGCCAGCCCGCCGCGCCGGTGCGCGACGAAGGCCGCCGCCGCGCGGAACAGCGCCGCCGACAAGCCGCTGTGCGCGGCGAACTGCCCCATCAGGATGAAGAGCGGCACCACCGACAAGTCGTAAACCGAGAAGCGCGCAAAGACGAGGCCCTTCAAGTAACCCAGCAGCGCGGTGTCGCCCGACAGCAGCAGGTAGCCGACCGCGCCGGGCAGGAACATCGCCACCCACAGCGGCACGCGCAGCGCCATCAGCGCGAGCATCGCGCCGAGCATGGCGAGCGGCAGGGTCCAGCTCATTGCGGCGGCCCGGACACCACGGCGTACAGCGCGTTGGCGGCGGCGAGCAGCAGCCCCGGCACCAAAGCGACGTAAGCCCACCACAGCGGGATGGCGAGCAGCATCGTCGTCTCACCACTGGCGCGCAGGTCGGCAACCGCCACGCCGGCGCGCCAGGCGAGCAACAAGTAGATCGCCGCGGCCGCCAGTGCGCCGGCACGGTCGAGCGTGCGTTGCGTGTGGGGTTTTGCACGCTGCGTGAAGACATTCACCATCACGTGACCGCCATGCCACTGG
Source organism: Burkholderiales bacterium (assembly GCA_021298875.1). Lineage (GTDB taxonomy): Bacteria > Pseudomonadota > Gammaproteobacteria > Burkholderiales > Burkholderiaceae_F > JAJTHJ01. The sequence continues at coordinate 776 of JAJTHJ010000160.1, forward strand.
CAGTACGGCAGCGCCGCCGCAATCGCCACCGCGCAGCCGAGTTGCATCAGCTCCACGTCGCCGAGCAGCGGTGTGTCGAAGAGCCAGCGCCCGAGGATCGACGCGGTAACGGCGAGCACGAGTGCGCACAGCAGCGCGCCACCGGCGAGGGCGAAGGCCAGGGTCAGGCGGTCGAGCAGGGGATTCACAGGCGGTTACGCTCGGTAGAGCTTTGCGGCGACAGACCGAACAGTGAACAAAGATCTTGGCGAGTTGTATCGCTCATGCCCCCACCCCCCCGCTTCGCAGGGGAGGGAGTTTCCCCCTCCCCCGCGCGCGGGGGAGGGCTGGGATGGGGGCGCGAGCGCATCGCGTCGCAGAGAACTATCGATAGCCGATAGCTCCAGCGCAGCCGCGGCCAGCGCACTACTTCTTCGCCGAATGCTTGGCAATCGCCGCCCTCGCATCGCCGAGCAGCGCATTGCCGTCCAGCCCGCGCTTGTTCATGTCGGCGATCCAGTCGGCGTACAGCGGGCGCGCGGCGCGCTCCCAGGAGGACAGCTCGGTGGCGGGCACGACGTTGATCGCGTTGCCGCGGTCGAGCGCCTGCTTGCGGCCCACCGGCGCCGCGGCATCCCACAAGGCGCCGGCGTGTGCGGACAGTTCGGCGCCGCTGTTGGCGTCGATCACCCGCTGCAAATCGGCGGGCAGCTTGTCGTAGGTCGCCTTGTTCATCGCCAGCAGGAACACCGCGGTGTAGAGCGCGGGCGTGGCCGGGTCGGTCTCGGAATGAAAGCGCACCACCTCGTGCAGCTTGATCGCGGGCACCACCTCCCAGGGCACCACGGCACCATCGATCACGCCCTTGCTCAAGGCATCCGGCACCGCGGGCACCGGCATCGAGACGGGCGTGGCGCCAAAGGCGGCCAGCATCCGGTTGGTCTGTCGCGTCGGCGCGCGCAGCTTCATCCCTTTGAAGTCGGCCAGCGTACGCACCGGCTTGTCGCGCAGGTGCAGTTGGCCGGGGTCGTGCACGTGGATCGCCAGCGGCTTGACCGCAGAAAACTCGTCGACCGCGTGCCGGCTGTAGAACTCCCAGGCCGCGCGCGAGGTGGCCTGCGCGCTGCCGGTCATCATGAACGGCAGCTCGAAAACCTCCATGATCGGGAAGCGCCCCGCCGTGTAGCCGGGCAGCGTCCAGACGATGTCGGCCACGCCGTCGCGCGCCTGGTCGTAGAGCTGCGGCGGCGTGCCGCCCAGTTGCATCGACGGATAAAGCTGGCACTTCAGGCGCTGTTTGGATTCGCGTTCGATCTTCTCGCACCAGGGCAGCAGCAGCTTGGCATGCGTGGTGCTGGTGGCCGGCAGGAAGTGCGCGACCTTGAGGATGATGGGCTGCTGGGCGGCTACGCTGGAAGCTGCCGCCGTTGCAAGGACGAGCACAGTGGCCAGTAGCCACGCTCCCACCCTCCCCCGCCTGCGGGGGAGGGCTGGGGTGGGGGCATGGGACTCACGCACAGACATCACCCCTATTTCAATCGCACGGCCAGGGTGCCGACGCGCTCGACCCCGCCTTCCATCAAGTCGCCCGGCTTGACCGCCGCGACCCCTTCCGGCGTGCCGGTGAAGATCAAATCACCTGGCTGCAACTCGAAGTAGCGCGACAGATGCTCGATCGTCTCGTTGACGTTCCAGATCAGCTTGGACACGTCGCTCGCCTGCCGCGCTGCGCCGTTGACGTCGAGCCAGATGCGGCCCGCGATGATCTCGCCGCTCGCGGCGATGCGCACGATCGGCGAAATCGGTGCCGAATGGTCGAAGCCCTTGCCGATCTCCCACGGCCGGCCCTGCTTCTTCATCTCGCCTTGCAGGTCGCGACGCGTCATGTCCAGGCCGACCGCGTAGCCGTAGATGTGCTTGACCGCATCGGCCGCAGCGATATTGCGGCCGGCGGCGCTGATGGCGACTACCAGCTCGAGCTCATGGTGCAGGTTGCTGGTCTCCGACGGATACGGCATTTCGCCCACCGTGCCGGCCGCCACGGGCAGCACCGCATCGGCCGGCTTGGCGAAGAAAAACGGCGGCTCGCGGCCGGTAAAGCCCATCTCCTTGGCGTGCTCTTCGTAATTGCGGCCGACGCAGTAGATGCGGTGAACCGGAAACAGGTTGCCGCTGTCGGCGACCGGAACCGCCGGCTGCGGCGGCGGCGCAAAGACGTAGCCCATGGCGCAGTACTCCTCAAAAGGCGGCGCGCAGTCTACCGACCCGAACTGCGCTCAATCGCCCGCGACAACCAGATGACCGGCAGCAGGCCCACCGCGACGATGGTCAGCGACGGCAGTGCCGCCTCGCCGAGCCGCTCGTCGGCGGCCATCTGGTACGCAATCACCGCCAGCGTGTCGAAGTTGAACGGTCGCAGCACCAGCGTGGCCGGCAACTCCTTCATCACGTCGACGAGCACTAGCAGCGCCGCGGCGAGGGCGGACGGCGCCAGCAGCGGCAGGTGCACACGGCGAAACGCTTCCCATGGCGACGCACCCAGGCAACGCGCGCTGGCCTCCATCGCCGGGGTGATGCGGGCGAGCCCCGCTTCGATCGGCTGGTAGGCAACCGCAAAGTACCGGACGAGATAGGCATACAGCAGCGCGATCACACTGCCGGTGAAGAGCAAGCCGGTACCAACGCCAAAGGCCGAACGCAGCCAACCATCCACCGCGTTGTCGAAGGCAGCAAGCGGGATCAGGATGCCGACCGCGATCACCGCGCCGGGCACCGCGTAGCCGAGGTTCATCGCCCGCGCACCGAGCCGAATCGCCCGCCCCGCCCCGCCGCGCGGCGCCAGCCGCACTGCGAAGGCCACGCCGACCACGGCAGCGAGGGTCAGCAGCGCGGCCAACACGCCCAACAGCACGGTGTTGCCGAACCACTGCACGTAGCGGCTCCAATCGATGGTGGTGGCGGACGCAAAAAACAAACTCAGCAGCGCCGCGATCGGCAGCACAAAGCCCAGCAGCAGCGGCACGCTGCAGCCCGCCACGGCGAACGCGGCCCGCGCGCCGCGCAAGGCGGTGCGCGGGGCCGGCCGCGCACTGTTGGGCGCGGTGAAGAACTTCGCCTGCCCGCGGGCGCGCAACTCCAGCGCCACCACCACCAGCACCACCAGCAGCAGCACGGCGGCCAACTGGCTCGCGGCCAGCCGGTCGCCGAGGTTGAACCACGCGCGATAGATCGAGGTGGTGAAGGTCTGCACGCCGAAGTACGACACCGCGCCGTAGTCGGCCAGTGTTTCCATCAGCGCCAGCAGCGTGCCCGCGGCGACCGCGGGTCGCGCCAGCGGCAGGTTCACCCGCAGCCACGTCTGCCACGGCGACAGGCCCAGGCTGCGCGCCGCGTCGACCATCGACGCGGTGCGACCGGCAAACGCGGTTCGCGCAAGCAGGAAGACGTACGGGTACAGCACCAAGGTGAACACCAGCGCCGCGCCGGGCAGCGAGCGAATGTCCGGGAACCAGTAGCCACCGTGCTCCCAACCGAACGCCCCGCGCAGCGCCGACTGCACCGGCCCCGAGTACTGCAACAAGTCGGTGTAGGCGTAGGCGACGATGTAGCCGGGCATCGCCAGCGGCAGCAGCAGCGCCCACTCGAAGAAGCGCCGGCCGGGAAAGTCCAGCGCCGTGACCAGCCATGCCGACGTAGTGCCGAGGATCGTCACGCCTGCCGTCACCAGCAGCGCCAGCACGAAGGTTTCCAGCGCCGCGCGCGGAACGACGTAGCGCAGCAGGTGCGCCAGCGTGTCGGCCGACTGCTCCGCATGCACAAAGCTCGCGAACACCCCGGCCACCGGCAGCGCGATCAGCGCCGCACCGAGCAGCACCAGCGCCACCGCCCACAGCCCGCCACCGGCGGGCAGCGCGCGGCGCCAGGGCGATGAGACAGTGGTAGCGGCGGCAGCCATGACCTGAGACAAAATTGCAAATGAGAATTGTACTCATTTAGGCTACAATTCAGTTGCTCATGAACGCCTCGATCCATCCACCTCCAGTCGTTGAAGTGCGCGGCCTGCGCGTCGGCTACGGCGGCGCGGCCGTGCTCGAGGGGTTGGACTTCGCGCTGCCGCGCGGCGAGATCGGCTGCCTGGTCGGCAGTTCCGGCTGCGGCAAGACCACGCTGCTGCGAGCGCTGGCGGGCTTTGTGCCGGTCGCCGCGGGCACGATCGCCATCGACGGAACGACGGTCGCCAGCGACGGCCTGCATCTGCCGCCCGAGAAGCGCGGCATCGGCCTCGTGTTTCAGGACTACGCGCTGTTCCCGCATCTGCGCGTGGAAGAGAACGTCGCCTTCGGCCTACGCACGCTCGCGGGCGAAGCGCGCGCCACGCGGGTGCGAGCGATGCTGGAGCTGGTCGGCTTGCAGGCGATGGCGCGGCGGTATCCGCACGAGTTGTCCGGCGGTCAGCAACAGCGCGTCGCACTGGCCCGCGCTCTGGCCCCCGCGCCCAAGCTGCTGCTGATGGACGAGCCGTTTTCCAATCTGGACGTGGAATTGCGCGCGCGGCTGGGCGCGGAGGTGCGGCAGATCCTCAAGGACAGCGCAACCTCCGCGCTGCTGGTCACCCACGATCAGCAGGAAGCCTTTGCGATCGCCGACCGCGTGGGCGTGATGCATGGCGGCCGGCTCGAACAGTGGGACCGGCCCTACGAGCTGTACCACCGCCCCGCCACGCGCTACGTGGCGGACTTCATCGGCGAGGGCGTGTTTCTGCCGGCGCGGGTGCTGGGGTCCAAGCAGGTGGCGATCGAACTGGGCGCATTGAAGGGCGACACTCCCCTGCCCTGCGAGGTCGGCTGCGACGTGTGCGGCAAGGGCTGCCACGTCGAGGTGCTGCTGCGCCCCGACGACGTGGTGCACGACGACGCGAGTCCGCTCACTGCCGAAGTCGTGCGCAAGGTCTTTCGCGGTGGCGACTTCGTCTACACGCTGCGGCTGGCGAGCGGCCGCGAGGTGCTGGCGCTCGTGCCCAGCCACCACGACCACGCGATCGGCGAGCGCATCGGCATCCGGCTCGACGCCGATCACGTGGTGACCTTCCCGGTGCCGGTGGTGGCCGCGGCGGCCTGACCTGGGTCGCCTGCGGCGCCCCGCGCGCCGCCAGCAAGAGAAGCCGGCTATAGCTTCGATCAATAGAAAAAATTGGATTGATAGGAGAAGGGGGCCTACTGTCGCGTCCTGTCGTGTCCCGATCAACCCTCTGTAAGGAGTTCCCGATGCCCGACGAAGCCCGCTGCCCCTTTGCCGCCGCCCACGGCGCCCGCGTGCGCGAAAGCGCCCGCACCAACCGCGACTGGTGGCCCAACCGCCTGAACCTCTCGATCCTGCGCCAGCACTCGGCCAAGTCCGACCCGATGGGCGCGGGCTTCGACTACGCGGCCGAGTTCAAGACGCTCGATCTGGCTGCGGTCAAGCGCGATCTGCACGCGCTGATGACGCAATCGCAGGACTGGTGGCCGGC
>JAJTHJ010000136.1 GCA_021298875.1 Burkholderiales bacterium
ACACGTGCCCGTCGTTGACCGCGGCCAGCGCCACGTCCTTGTCGGCATAGGCGCTGACCAGGATGCGCACGACGCCGTGCCAGCCGGCGCGCGTCAGCCGCAGCAGTTCCAGACCGTCGCGCCGCGGCATGCGGTAGTCGGTGATCAGCACGCCGATGCGCGTGCCCTGCGCGCCGAGCAGCGCCAGCGCTTCATCGACGCTGCCCGCGGTGAGCACCTCGAACTCGTCCGCCAGCGCGCGGGCAAACCATTTGCAGGCGCCCGGCTCGTCATCGACGAAGAGCACCGCGCGCGGCAGATCGGGCTGGAGCGCGCTCATGCCGCAGGCTGCGCCGTGGCGCGCGGCAGATCGAACGAAAACTCCGTCCACGCGCCCGCCTCGCTCGCCACCTGCAAGCGGCTGCCGTGCCGCTGCACGATGGCGAAAGACACTGCCAAGCCAAGCCCCAGGCCCTGGCCCACGTCGCGCGTAGTGAAGAAGGGCTCGAACACGCGGCTCAAGTTCTCCGGTGCGATGCCCACCCCGTTGTCGCGCACCGCCACCGCCAGCCGCTCGCCTTCGAGCCGCGCCCGCACGTCGATGCGCGGCGCAGCCCGCGCGGCGCTGTGCAGCGCATGGGCGGCGTTGGACAGCAGATTGATGAACACGCCGATCAAGGCCGGCTCGTCGCCGCGCACTTCGCGGTCGGCCGGCACCTCGACCGCGACTTCGATGTCCTTCAGCTCGTAGGCGGCCAGCCGCAGCGCCGGGCGCAGCGCGCGCTCCAGCGGAAAGGCGCGGTCGCCGTCCACCCCGGGCCGCTGGTAGGCAAAGGTCTTCAGGTCGGACACGATGCGCTGCACGCGGCTCATGTCGTCCTGCGCGTCGGTCAGGCTTTCGAGCAGCAGCGGATGGGTGCGCACCACCGGCTCGGCGAGCGCCATCTTGAGCGCCATCAGGCTGTAGTTGACCGGATTGTTGACCTCGTGCAGCAGCCCCGCCGACAGCGTGCCCAGCGCGGCCATCTTCTCCTGCTCGATCATGTGGCCTTTGACTTCGGCGAGGGCTTGGTTCGTACGTTGCAGCGACCGATTCTTTTCTATGACCTCCTTCTGCGCCGCGAACAACCTAAGGCGCGCATCCTCGGTCAAGACTGAGCAGAGAATGCTCAACAAGGCAGAGAAGAACAAGAAGATGCAGTTCGCGCCGAAGACCGCGAGGTGCGAACCAAGTTGACCTTGGCCGACGCATGCCACGACGTACAAAGCGAATGTGAAGGCAGCGAATGCAACGCACTCGATCGGTCGAATGGGCAACAGAACCCCTATCGGATAGAGCGCGAGAGTCAACCCGACAAAGTAAATCGAATGGGCACCATCGGTCGCGAAAATCATCGCCGCGATCATTACCTGCGGCAGACTGAGCCAAAAGAGCGTGAGCCCGTCGACCCAAGCGCGGGACAGGGGAAGCCAAAGCACTATGAATACGGCCAAAGTTAAGGCCGAAACCGCACATCTAGCGAGGAGGAAAGGACCGAACAGGTCGGGATAGATCAAGTAGTCCAGCGCCGCGCCGGACATGATCATTGCAATCCCGATAAGGCTTCCGAGCCGGCTCCACGCCAACCGGAACTGATCTAGATCGGCAAAAGTGCTCGGGAACAGCCAACGACTGACCAAGCGCGGCCAATAGAGCTTCCGGCCTGAACGCATCACCGCCTCGGTCATTGCCGAACCAAACGTCATCGCACCGTCACCCATACTGACCCGAAGTCGGTCGACTCACTTCAATGAGTTTGGCTTCTGCAAATGCGTTGACTCCGGTCGCGTCCGTGTAGGTCGTGACGGCCACTTCCGTCAGCGGAAACAATTGCCGCAACGCCGTCTCGTCGCGGTACACCAAGTGCCATTCCAATACGTGCTCCATGACATACCGTTGTGGATTGCTCGGATGAACATTCGTAACGAGGACCGTGCCGTGCCCCGCGATCTGCCGCAGAAACTGACGAATCAAGCGGGCGCAAATCTTGTCTGACAAGTAGTCGAAAAGGCCAGCACAGTAGATCAGATCGAAGTCACTGGTGCGTGGCGCGCTGTCCGCTCTCCGCCGAAGCAAGTCGTGAACCGACTCGCGAACAAGGCGAACCTTGACGTCCGTCCCGGGAAGTACTTGGGCGCGCAGCCATGCCCCGACGAACGCGAGCGCTTCCTCGTTGAAGTCGATCAGCGTAATCTCCATGGCAGCGGGCAAGGGCCGCGGGAGAAGAAGTCGTTGTAACTCCGCCGCTGGCCCACAACCAATGTTCAACACTCGAAGAGGACGAGATGCTTCGGCCGCTCGCTGGGCGGCTGCACGCAAGCGATCAACCAGCAACTCGACGCGATTACGGTGCGCTCGTGCGACCGCCGTCTGCATGTACATCGAGTTAATCACTTGGAAGTATGTGCTCGGGCCTTGTCTGGGATCACCAAGGATTTGGTTAACCATCTCATGGTCGCCCGCATAGCCTAAAGGCTTTACAAACGCTCTATAGGCAAAGGGCGCGCGCAAGAGCAGGGGATGCAACGCGGCCTGCGCGAAGGCGCGATGGACGACGGCGTCCTCGTCCGGCACGAGCCGCGCTTGCTCTTCGAGCCGGGCGACAAACTCGGCCACGCGTCCCGCTATGGGCTTCGCAACCTCGCCAAAGACATCGGTACGAAGCCGGCCCTCGCTGTCTCGCGGTAAAGCGCGCGAGAGGTCCGCTTGGTCGAGCCAGCGCGCCGTGTCCGACAAGAATGCGCGCATTTCACTAACTGCGACCTGGTAGGGACGCTGGACGCGGAATCGGTCTTGCCACTCGTCGACGAACCGCCTGGCCTCCTCACCGACCATGGACACGACATCAGAGGCAGAGTCCAGATCAGACCACTCGTCGATCAACGTCACCGACACGACCGCCATCAAACCCGTGTTGAGCAAACTGGTGACCACGGCGCGGCCTTGGTACACCGCCTTCTGCCCCGCCCGCAACGTCAGCTCGCTGAGCACTTCGCTCACCTGAACGATCGAGTACGGGTTGTAGATCTCCAGCACCGGCGCCCGCCGTTGCAGGCTGGTCAGCGTCCCCCGAACCGCCGTGCCTTGGCTGTTGCGAAACGTGACGACCGGCTCGATCAGGTTCAGCGGCAGCACGGCACGCGCCCTCTTGGAGTTCGGTGGCGGGCGGGCGGAGCATGGGACGGCGCCGGCGACGGCGCGCACGGGCGCCGCCACGACGAGTGTGAACGCGACCCGGCTTCTTTCGGGCCGCCGCAAGTGCGCACTGCGGCTCTCACCGCTCCGCTACCGACTGTCTTGGGCACCACCCGAGTTGCTCCTGCACCAGCGCGCCGCGCCCCGGCAGCAGACCATTCCGGGGTTTTCGGCCCGCGGTCTGCCGTCCATGCGGCTTTCGCCAGCGGGCGGAAGATATACGAAACGCAGTCCGTACGGCGTGCAGAGGCGTGCGACTTTGTCCCTTGCCCCTCGCCGCGCCGGGCCAACGTTGCAAACCGCGCAGCGCCGCCTACGGCGCTGGGCGCCGGTCGGCTATCCTCGCGAGCCTCGCTGGCCCGTGGCCCCCTGCCCTGCGCCGGTGCGGGCCACGGCCAAGTGACCCTCCGCGACCAAGCAACAAGGATCGCCCCATGCGCAAACTCGCCCACGTCGTCGCCGCCGCCGCGGCCCTGCTGGCCGCCTTCGCGGCGTCGGCCCAGGAACCCGCCAACACCGTCGCCATCGGCTACGTCCGCGTGCTGTTCAACGACAGTTCGAGCGACCTCACCGGCCCGCCGGCCATCACGCCGCCGGGCTTGAAGGTCGGTATTGAGGACATCAACGCGGTCGGCCTGCTCTACGCGCGCCGCCTGGGCGGCGGCTGGTCGGCGATTTTCCAGTTCGGGGTGCCTTCGACGGTGAAGTACGTGGGCGCCGGCTCGGGCGCGATGCTCGGCGAGGCGGCCAGCGCCAAGGGCTGGACGCCGACGCTGCTGGTCGGCTATACGTTCGAGTCGGTGCCGGTGGTCAAGCCGTACGTGGCCGCCGGAGCGGCCTACACGTGGTACACGGATGAGAAGGCATCGGCGGCCTACAACGCGGCGTTCTACGGCACCAGCACCAGCGCGTCGTTCAAGAGTTCGTTCGGCCCGGTGGCCAAGGTCGGTGCCGAAGTCCCGCTGGGCGGCAACTGGCTGCTCGACTTCGGCTATTCGTATTACTGGATCAAGACCACCGCCACGCTGACCACGGCCACGCCGGGGCTGGGCAGTGTGCCGCGGCGGATCGACGTGACCGCCAACCCGGGCGCGCTGGCCTTCAACGTCGGCTACCGCTTCTGACCCTGCGCCCCCATGAACGCCAAGACCTACGACCCCTGCCCGCCGCACCGCGTGGCCTTTCTCGGCCTGGGCGTGATGGGCTATCCGATGGCCGCCCATCTGGCGCGCGCCGGCCACCACGTGACCGTCTACAACCGGACGGCGAAAAAGGCCGAGCGCTGGGCGGAGGAGTACGGCGGCCGCACGGCGGCCACCCCGCGCGAGGCCGCCACCGGCGCGCAGATCGTCTTTGCCTGTGTGGGCAACGACGACGACCTGCGCAGCGTGACGCTGGGCGCGGACGGTGCCTTTGCCGCGATGGCAGCCGACAGCATCTTCGTCGATCACACCACCGCTTCGGCCGCGGTGACGCGCGAGTTGTACGCGGCGGCGCGCGGGCGCTGGCTGCACTTCGTCGACGCGCCGGTCTCCGGCGGGCAGGCGGGCGCGGTCAACGGCGTGCTTGCAGTGATGTGCGGCGGCGACGCCGAACCCTTCGCCCGCGCGCAGCCGGTGGCGATGGCCTTTGCCCGCGCGGTGACGCTGATTGGCGAAAGCGGCTCCGGTCAGTTGGCAAAGATGGTCAATCAGCTCTGCATCGCCGGGTTGGTGCAGGGGCTGGCCGAAGGGATCAGTTTCGGCCAGGCCGCGGGCCTGGACATGAAGCTCGTGCTGCAGACGATCGGCAAGGGGGCGGCGCAGAGCTGGCAGATGGACCATCGCGGCACGACGATGATCGAAGACAAGTTCGACTTCGGCTTCGCTGTGGACTGGATGCGCAAGGACCTGGGTCTGTGCCTGGAGGAAGCGCGCCGCAACGGCGCGGCGCTGCCGGTAGCGGCGCTGGTCGATCAGTTCTATGCGGACCTCCAGGCGATGGGCGGCAACCGCTGGGATACCTCGTCGCTGATCCGGCGCTTGCGACGGCCGGCGCTGTAACCGCCGGCGGGCGGGCGGCGAAGTAGCTGGCATCGCTTGCCGACTGCCGCCTCCGCCCAATGTCCCCCTCGTTCCGGGATTCCATCGCCTCATTGCGCCCAGCGCTGCTGCGCATCGCCAGGCTGCAACTGCGCAACGATGGCTGGGCC
>JAJTHJ010000227.1 GCA_021298875.1 Burkholderiales bacterium
AAGCTGTGGCGGATGCCGGGTTTCAGGTCGGGACTCATGCGGGCGATTGTATGGGTAGGCATGAGGGCGGCTGGCGCCGCTTGTGAAGACGACGTCCGCTGCGCGGGCTATGAAGGAGCTGGCGCTGTGCCGACTTCACAGCCCGCGCAGCGGGCTTCATCTTCATTTTCACCATAGCCGCAGGATCGGCGATCATCCTGCCATGCTCGCCCCCGACCGCCAACCGCTCGACGCCCGCGCCGCCGCGCTGATGGTGGTGCTGACGATGTGCTGGGGTATGCAGCAGGTGGCGATCAAACTCGCTCTGCCATCGGTGGGGCCGCTGACCCAAGCGGCGATTCGCTCGCTGCTGGCGGGCCTGCTGCTGCTTGGCTGGGCGCGCTGGCGCGGCATCGCGCTCTTCGGTCGCGACGGGACGCTGGCGGCGGGGCTAATGGCCGGCGTGCTCTTTGCCGCGGAGTTCTGCTTCATTTACGCGGGGCTGGCACACACGAGCGCGTCGCGGATGGTGGTGTTCGTCTATCTGGCGCCGATCTTGACCGCGCTCGGGCTGGCCTGGATCATCCCCGGCGAGCGGCTGGCGCCGGTGCAATGGGCGGGCGTGGCACTGGCCTTTGCCGGTTTGGTCGGCGCATTTGCCGATGGCCTTTCGGCCGGTGCGCGCAGCACCTTGTTGGGCGACAGCTTCGGCGTCATCGCCGCCGCGCTGTGGGCGGCCACCACGGTGCTGGTGCGGGCGACCCGGCTGGCGCAGGCCTCGGCGGAGAAGACGCTGTTCTACCAACTCGGCGTGTCGGCATTGCTGCTGCCTGCAGCGGCGCTGCTGGCGGGCGAACCGGCAGTCGGCCCGCTCAATGCGGTCGCCGTCGGCAGCCTGCTCTTCCAGGGCGTGGTCGTCGCCTTTGCCAGCTACCTCGGCTGGTTCTGGCTGCTGACCCGCTACCTGGCGGGGCGGCTGGCGGTGTTCGCGTTTCTGGCACCAATGTTCGGCGTGCTGTTCGGCGTGTGGATTTTGGGTGAGACGCTGTCGGCGCGCTTCGCATTGGCGGCGGTTGCGGTCGGCGCCGGTATCGCGCTCGTCAACCTGCGGCGGGCGCGATGAAGCGGCGCGACTTAATCGGTGCCGCGCTGGCGCTGGCGGCGGGCCCGCCCGCCGCGGCGGCAGCGCCGACCTTGTCTCGCCCGATCCCCGCCACCGGCGAGCGCCTGCCCGCGGTCGGCATGGGCACCTGGCTCACGTTCGACATCGGCGATGGCGTAGCCGAGCAGGCGCAGCGGCGCATGGTGCTGCAGGAGTTCTTCGCCGCCGGCGGCGGGATGATCGATTCGTCGCCGATGTACGGGCGCGCCGAGCGGGTGGTGGGTGAGTTGCTGCCGCAGGTACCGCACGCCGGCAAGCTCTTCTCGGCGACCAAGGTGTGGACGGCGTTCGACCGCGTCGGGCCGACGCAGATCGACGAATCGCTGCGGCTGTGGCGGCTGTCGCGGCTTGACCTGCTGCAAGTCCACAACCTGCTCAACTGGCGCGCGCACCTGAAGACGCTGCGCGCCGCGCGCGACGCCGGCCGCGTGCGCCACATCGGCGTGACGACCTCGCACGGCCGCAAGCACGACGAGATGGAAACGATCCTGAAGACCGAGAAAATCGACTTCATGCAGATCACCTACAACCTCGCCGACGCCAGCGCCGAGCCCTTGCTGGAACTGGCCGCCGCGCGCGGAGTGGCGGTGATCGTCAACCGGCCGTACGACGGCGGCAACCTGTTCGACCGCGTGGGCACCGTGCCGCTGCCCGGCTGGGCGGCGGAAGTTGGTAGCGCCAACTGGCCGGACTTTCTGCTCAAGTGGGTGCTGGCGCACCCGGCCGTGACCTGCGTAATCCCGGCCACGCGCCAGCCGCGCCACATGCGCGAGAACATGGCCGCCGGCCGCGGTGCGCTGCCGGACGCCGCGCAGCGGCGGCGGATGCAGCAGTTCGTCGCCGCGTTGTAAGGTGCGGCCCGCATGCTCAACCTGCCCAACGCGATCACCGTCGTCCGCGCGCTGCTGATCCCGGCCATCGCCGGGCTGCTCGTCGTGCGCGACCATCACAGCGCGCTGGTGTTGTTTCTGCTGTGCGCGGTGGGCGATCTGCTCGACGGCTGGCTCGCCCGCCGGCTCGACCAGCGCTCGCGCTTCGGCGCCATCGCCGACCCGCTGGCCGACAAGCTGACCATGCTCACCGTGGCGCTGCTGCTGGCCTGGCAGGGGTTGCTGCCCTGGTGGTTCGCCGCGCTGGTGGTGCTGCGCGACGCGACCATCGTCGCCGGCGCGGTGGCCTACCACTTCACCGTCGAGCGGGTGGAGATGGCGCCTACGCGGCTGTCCAAGCTCAACACTGCGCTGGAGTTCGTGCTGCTCGCAGCAGTGCTGGCGCAAGCCGCGGGCTGGTTTTCGGCGCCGGCGGCCCTGCATGCGGCGGTGCTGCTGACCACGGCAACGATCGTCGCCTCCGGCGCGCACTACGTCGTGTCCTGGTCGGTCAAGGCGCGGCGCGCACGGTCGGCTACGATCGGCCGCCGCTGATCGCGGCCCCACAACCGGAGGAGAACATGCAAACGAATCTGCCGCGCGTGCTGCGCGTGCTTCTGGCCGCGGCCGGCGCCGCGCTGACCCTCGGCGCCCAGGCGCAACTGGCCGACGGCCCGACCATCAAGTCGCTGCGCGACACCGGCATCATCAAGCTCGGCTACCGCGAAGCGTCGCCGCCGCTGTCGTTCAAGGCGCCGAGCGGCCAGCCGGCCGGCTTCATCGTCGAAATCTGCGACCGCGCCATGGGCGTGCTGCGCGAGCAGTTCAAGCTGCCCAACCTGAAAGTCGAGTGGGTGCCGGTGACGGCCGAGAACCGCTTCGAGGCGCTGGCCACGCGCAAGATCGACCTCGAGTGCGGCACCACCACGGTCACCCTCGGGCGCATGGAGCGGGTGGACTTCTCCAGCTTCACCTTCCTCGACAGCGGCACGATGATGGTGCTGGCCGCCGCCGGCATGAAGCGCGTCCCCGACGTGGCCGGTAAGCGGGTCGCCGTCGTCGAGGGCACGACGGCGGCAAGCCGGCTGGCGGCGGCGATCAAGCGAGGCGCCTTTCGCGCCGAACTCGTCAACTTCCGCTCCGGCCCGGACGCGCTCGCCGCGCTGCGCGGCGGCAAGGTCGACGCTTATGCCAACGACCGCATCCTGCTGGCCGGCGTTGCCGCGGCCGAAGGCAGCGGCGGCGCCGGCCTCGCGCTGCTCGAAGACGACTACTCGGTCGACGCCTATGCGCTGATGATGCGCACCGACGACCGCGCCTTTCGCATCGCGGTCAACCGCGGCCTGTCGCTGGTGTACGGGCTGCCGGAGTTCGGGCAAATTTTCCAGCGCTGGTTCGGCCCGCAGGCGCGGCCGAGCGGGCCGTTGATCACGGTCTACCTGCTCGGTTTGTACGGCGACTGATCGGCGCGCGGCCTGGCGGCAGCGCCGTCAGGTCGCCGCGGCCTTGGCCGCGATCGCATTACCGGCACGGGCGAAGGCGCGGCGGCCGAGGACGCCGCTGATCCACTGCCCGGTGGCCACGACCTTGTCGAGGTCGATGCCGGTATCGATGTCCAGCCCGCGCAGCAGGTACAGCACGTCCTCGGTCGCCACGTTGCCGGTGGCGCCTTTGGCGTAAGGGCAACCGCCCAGCCCGGCGACACTGGTGTCGAAACTGGCGATCCCCAGTTCCAGCGCAGCATAGGTGTTGGCCACGCCCATGCCGTAAGTGTCGTGAAAGTGCCCACTCACCTTCGGTAACTCGTAGACCCCAAGAACCGCCTCCAGCGCCGCCTGCACCTTGTGCGGCGTGCCGACGCCGATGGTATCGGCCACGCCGACGTGCTGTGTGCCGAGTTCCTTCATCAGCCGCGCCACGTAGGCGACCGCCGGCGGCTCGACCTCGCCCTGATACGGGCAGCCGAGCGCGCAAGAGATGGCGCCGCGGATGGCGATGCCGGCAGCGCGCGCCGCGTCGCACACCGGGCGGAAGCGCTCGATGCTCTCGGCAATCGAGCAGTTGATGTTCCGCTGCGAGAACGCCTCACTCGCCGCGCCGAAGATGACGATCTCGTCGGCGCGGGCGGCGAGCGCGCCTTCAAAGCCCTTCATGTTCGGCACCAGCACCGAGTAGACGACGCCCGGCTTGCGCCGGATGCGCGCCATCACCTCGGTGCCATCGGCCATCTGCAGCACCCACTTGGGCGAGACGAACGAAGTCACCTCGATCGCCGCGAAGCCGGCATCGGTCAGCCGGTCGACGAGTTCGACCTTCACGTCGGCGGCAATCGGCTGTTTCTCGTTTTGCAGCCCGTCGCGCGGGCCGACATCGACGATCTGGACGCGGGCAGGCAAGTTCACGGCAAGAGCTTCTCAGGGAGCGGGTCCGAGAGAATCGTAACGCCGCCACGCTCGCGCGCGGCGTCGGACGGGTCGATCCTTGCGGCGAGATTTGCTCCAGATCCACCGCGTGCAACCCGCCAAAGGCGTCACCCCCGCTTGCGCGCGGAGAGCGGAAGTCGGCCCGTCGGTATGGAGGTGGAACGTCCACCGAGCAGGCGTTCGCATCGGCAGGCTCGACGATCTTGCAACGCGCATCGCCTCGGCGCGGTTGCCGGTGAGCGCTCGGATCGGTGGCAGCGAGCCGAACTAGCCCGCTCGGCCTCGGGCCGCCGCAAACGGGAGGCTGGCGTCGCGGAAGCTGCGCCAACGACTCAAGGTCGCTGCGCCGGGCGGGTGGGGCACGGCAGGCACCGTGGGGTGGCGCACAGCCTTCCGTCGATAGCCGCGCTGCCGATCGACCACGCCGCCGACCGCCTCGCCGCGCGCAAGATGCGTCAGCTTGGCGGCGATCTGCGCGGCGGCTTCTCCGATCTGCGTTTCGGCGGAGACATGCGGCGTCACCAAAATCTTCGGGTGCTGCCAGAAGGGGGGCGCCAGCGGCAGCGGCTCGACCGCAAACACATCCAGCGTGGCCGCGCCGAGCTTGCCGGCATCGAGCAGCGCCAGCAGGTCGTCCTCGACCACGTGCGCGCCGCGGCCGACGTTGATGAGGTGCGCGCCGTCGGCCAGCCGTACGAGCGATGCAGATCTGTAGTTGTGACTTGTCGGGTATGGGAACCCGGCGGTCAATCTCCGTCGAAGCGGGCCAGCCAGCGCTGCGCGTAGTGCGCATTAGCCAGTTGATGCGGCTTGGCCTGCCCCCACCCCAGCGGTGCCCGATAGCCCGGCGGCGCCTCGTAGCCTTCCGGCGCATTGAAGATCGTCGACGGGTGCGCCGCCCGCAGCGGCTTGAGCGCCCGTCCCAGCGCCACGTACTCGCGCGGGATCACGCCCTGCTCGGCATCGCCCATCTGCGGGTGTGGCCCGGCCACGAAGATCGTGCCCCCGTCGTAGGGCAGCGAACTCACGGTTGGCCCTGCCCGCTGCCACACCGCCTCCGCACCCCCGATCTTTTCCAGCAGACGCTCGCTGACGGCCGTCAGCCAGTTCACGCAGCGGATACCGTCGCGACACCACAGCTTGGTGGTGGTCGGCAGATCGGTATCCAGCGCCACGAAGCGCATCGCATACGGTCCGATGCGCCGCAGCGCCGCCGCCTGATTGCCCACCTCCACCGGCAGCACGAAGCCCATGCCGCCGTAGGCCTGATGCACTTTCAG
Organism: Burkholderiales bacterium; assembly: GCA_021298875.1. GTDB lineage: Bacteria > Pseudomonadota > Gammaproteobacteria > Burkholderiales > Burkholderiaceae_F > JAJTHJ01. The sequence continues at coordinate 5,714 of JAJTHJ010000227.1, forward strand.
CGCCGAGCACCAGCGCTGGAACAGGTCGCGCAGCGCGTAGCGCGGGGCGCCCTCGAAGAAACTGAACGGAAAGTACAGCACCAGATAGCCGTTCTCGATCACCGACAGCGCTGCCAGCGACCAGTGGCTGGCGTATTGAATCTCGCGCTCTGCCGACAGATCGATGCTCCAATCGCTGTCCGGCTGCCCGATGCGCTCGCGCAGCCGCGTCAGATCGGGTGCTTCGCCCGGCGCCAGGTAGCGCTCGCGTTTGTCTTCGGCTATGGCATAGCGCCGGATCGGTTCGCGGGCCGCCGCCCAGTACTGCTCGACGATCGACAGCAGCGCCCGCCGTACCGGCGCCTCGTGCGCGTTGCCGAAGTAAAACACCATCCGCAGCCCGAACTTCGCCATCGGCCAGCCGTCCCAAGGCTTGCCGGGGCTGGGCCACGGGATGAAGCATCGC
>JAJTHJ010000387.1 GCA_021298875.1 Burkholderiales bacterium
CGCCCACTATCGACCGAAAGGAGGAAACCGCCGCCGCACTGACCGCCTAAACTGCACCGCCCCAGAAGACCCGACTGTCGGGGAAATACTCAACCAGAACAGGATTACGCCCAGTTTCCTTCCGCGCGCTCCGGGCAAAAGTCACGCAAACCCAATCTGCCGCTTCCTGGTCTCCGGTGGCGGCACCATCAGTTGGCGGATGGCGTCGAGGATGCCGGCGATGGCCTGGCCGTGGGTGTCGAGTCGCCGTTCGAGGCGTTCTTCCAGCGCGCGCAACTGGCGTGCGAGTTCCTTGTTCGAGGCCAGCAGATCGCGCAGCTGCACGAAGGCCCGCACCACGTAGATCGCCACCTCGGTGGCGCGCGGGGAGTTCAACACGGTGGCTGCCATCAGCGCGCCGTGCTCGGTGAAGGCGAGCGGCAGCTTGCGCCGGCCGCCCCGCCCGCTGCCCGCGTTTGATGTCGCAAATTGCGACTTCAAGGCCGCAAACTCCGCCGCGGTGAGCGCGAACATAACGTCGGCGGGGAACCGGCCCACGTTACGCCGAACTTGCTCGTTCAACCGGCGCGTGGGCACGCCATAGAGCGCCGCCAGATCGGAATCGAGCATCACCTTCTGCCCGCGCGCGAGCACGATGCGTGTGGCGATGGCCTCCACGGCCAGAGGCGCTACAGCGCGATGCGTGCCGGTCTTGGTCATGTCTCTTCGTCCGAAGGGATCGCCGTCTGCCGCGCCGGCGAATCGGGCAGATCGATTTGCACAATATGCGCGTCTGTTCTTTTTCGGGATTCGGTGTGCAGCGATTCTGCTGGTTCCGATCAAGGGCCGCAAATACGAGCCGCACATGTAGCGGTTTGGCAATTGCCGCCGCGCCGGCCGGAACACAAGCGCCATCCGCGCGGAGCAAAGCTGCTCGCCCTCACCCCCGGCCCCTCTCCCGCCGATGCGGGCGAAGGGAGACAAGCAGCGCCGCGGCGACGGCGGGCGGGCTACGCCAGGTTCCTCAACTCCCGCAACGCCACCGACAACATCGCCAGATCGACGGTCTTGGCCTCGCTGAACTCGGCCAGCAGTTTTTGCGCGCGCTCGAGCGCGGCGCCGTTGCGCTGCTCCCAGGCGGTGAGGCGCGCGGCGGCGTCGCCGGCGGATGCGGCGGCGGCGTCCTGCGCGATCGCGCGTTGCAGGCCGGCCAGGTCGTCGCCGAGCGCGGCTTTGGCGAGGCTTTGCCAATAGCTGTCGGCGGCGAGTGCGTCGATCCGCTCGCGCAGGCGGGCCAGGCCCAGGCGCTCGGCGACACCCGCCTGCACCGCGGCCACGAGTTCCAGCGGCTGGCTGGCGGCCTCGGCGATTTCGGCGGCGTCCAGCGCGGCCACCCAGCCGGTGCTGGCGGCCACGCGGCGCGCGAGCTCGGCCGGCACGCCCGCTTGCTCCCACTCCGCGGCGCGCGCGGCGGCGCCGGCCTGCGCCTGCACCACGGCCACCGCGGGCGCATAGCGCGCGAGCGTGTCGGCCAGCGGGTCGGCCAGCCGCTTGGAACGCAGGAACCACGTGGTCGCGCGGGTGGTCAGGCGCCCGAGTTCGATCAGCATTTCGGCCTGCGTGGCGTCGGGCACCAGATTGTCCAGCGCCTCGATCTGCTGCCACAGCGCGACAAAGCCAAACACCTCGCGCGTGGCCAGATAGGCGCGCACGATCTGCGCGGCGGTCGCACCCGTCATCTCCGCCATCCGATGCGCGAAGGTCGCGCCCACGCGGTTGATCATGCTGTTGATCACGTGGGTGGCGACGATCTCGCGCTTCAGCGGGTGGCGCGCGATGTAGCCGGCAAAGCGGCTGCGCAGCGGCGCCGGAAAGTACCGCGCCAGCGCGGTGCCGACCCACGGGTCTTCGGGCAGATCGCTCGCCAGCACTTCGTCGTACAGCCACATCTTGCTGTAGGCGAGCAGCACGGCGCGCTCGGGGCTGGTCAGCGCAATGCCCTTGGTCTTGCGCTCGGCGATCTCTTCGTCGCTCGGCAGGAACTCGATGGCGCGGTTGAGCAGCCCGCGCTTTTCCAGAAAGCGGATGAAGCGCGCCTGCTGGTCGATCAGCCGCACGCCCATGCGGCCGGCGAGCGACAGCGATTGCGTCTGGAAGATGTTGTCGCGCAGGACGAGCGCGGCGACCTCATCGGTCATCTCCGCCAGCAGGGTGTTGCGCTGCTTGTCGGTGAGTTCGCCGTCGGCGATCGCCAGCCCGAGCAGGATCTTGATGTTGACCTCGTGGTCGCTCGTGTCCACGCCGGCGGAGTTGTCGATCGCGTCGGTGTTGATGGGCACGCCGGCGAGCGCCGCTTCGATTCGACCGCGCTGCGTGAAGCCCAGGTTGCCGCCTTCGGCCACCACCTTGCAGCGCAGGTCGCGGCCGTCGATGCGCAGCGCGTCGTTGGCGCGGTCGCCCACCTGCGCGTGCGACTCGGCACTTGCCTTGACATAGGTGCCGATTCCGCCGTTGTAGAGCAGATCGACCGGCGCCTTGAGGATCGCGGAGATCAACTCGGTGGGCGGCAGTCGCCCCGGCGCGATGCCGAGCACCGCGGCCATTTGCGGCGACACCGGAATCGATTTTTCCGCGCGCGACCACACCCCGCCGCCGGCGGAGATCAGCTTCTCGTCGTAGTCCGCCCAGCTCGAACGCGGCAGCTTGAACAGCCGCTCGCGCTCGGCAAACGACGCGGCGGCATCCGGCGCCGGGTCGAGAAATACGTGTCGGTGGTCGAAGGCCGCCAGCAGCCGGATATGCCTAGACAACAGCATGCCGTTGCCGAACACGTCGCCCGACATGTCGCCGATGCCGACCACGGTGAACTCCGTCGTCTGCGTGTTCACGCCCAGTTCGCGGAAGTGGCGCTTGACACTCTCCCACGCGCCGCGGGCGGTGATGCCCATCGCCTTATGGTCGTAGCCCACGCTGCCGCCGGAGGCAAAGGCATCGCCCAGCCAGTGGCCGTATTCGGCACTGATGGCGTTGGCGTAGTCGGAGAAGGTGGCCGTGCCCTTGTCGGCTGCGACCACCAGATACGGGTCGTCGCCGTCGTGCCGCACCACCAGCGGCGGCGGCACCACTTTGCCGGCGACGAGGTTGTCGGTGAGGTCGAGCAGGCCGCGCAGATAGTCCTGGTAGCAGGCCACACCTTCGCGCATGAAGGCGTCGCGCTCGGCGTTTTGGCCAATGAGCGGCGGCGCCTTCTTCAACACGAAGCCGCCCTTGCTGCCCACCGGCACGATCACGGTGTTCTTCACCATCTGCGCCTTGACGAGCCCCAACACCTCGGTGCGGAAGTCCTCGGGCCGGTCCGACCAGCGCAGCCCGCCGCGTGCGACCTTGCCGCCGCGCAGGTGGATGCCCTCGAAGCGCGGCGAGTAGACGAAGATTTCGTAAAGCGGCTTCGGCTCCGGCAGCCCCGGAATGCGCGCCGAGTCGAACTTGAACGAGACGAACGGCCGCCGCGGCCCCGCCGCGCCCGAGTGGCCGGTGCCGGTGCGCCAGAAGTTGGTGCGCAGCGTGGCCTGGATCAGCGCCAGGATCTGGCGCAGCACGCGGTCTTCCGAGAGGCTCGTCACGCGGTCGAGCGCGGCTTCGATCGCGCGCGCCTGTTCGGCCGCGGCGGCATCGTCGCGGTGGGCCGGGTCGAAACGCAGCATGAACAGCCGCACCAGCATGTGCGCGATCGCCGGCTGCGCCGCCAGCGCCGCCTCGATGCTCGCCTGCGACAGCGCAAAGCCGATTTGCTTCAGATACTTCGCATAGGCGCGCAGGACGACGATCTCTTCCGCGCTCAAGCCCGCGCGCAGCACCAGGCGGTTGAAGTCGTCGTTTTCCACCTCGCCGCGGAACACGCGCGCAAAGCAGTCCTCAAACTGGCGGGCGAGTTGCTCGGGTTCGATGTCGTCGCTGGCGCGGGCAACCAGGCGGAAGTC
>JAJTHJ010000283.1 GCA_021298875.1 Burkholderiales bacterium
CGGTGCGGCGCACGAGCGCCAAATCCTCGAAGCCGTCGCCGTCCAGATCGCCCAGGCCGGCCACGTTGGTCGATGAGCCACCGGCCGACGCATTGAGGATCATGCCCTGCGTGGGGTCGAGCACGGCCGGCGCGAGCCGAGCGTCCGTGGCGCTGTGCGGCGCCCCGTTGGCGAACGCGGTGCCGGCCTGGCCAAACACGACATAGGCCACACCGGCGCCGGCGGTTCCGGCCGAGCGGTAGGACTCGACTACGAGATCGTCGTAGCCGTCGCCGTTGATGTCCGCCAGATCGCCGGATCGCCCGAGCAACGAGAAGCCTTGGCTGGCATCGACCGTGCCGGCGCCCAAATCGAATTCACGCGGGCCGACACCGACCACGCTGCCGATGGCCCGGTCGGCGCGGCCGAACAGCAGCACGGGGCGGCTTGACGAAGTCGACGAACGCTCGCTGCCCACAAGCAGGTCGCTGCGGCCGTCGCCATTGAGGTCGCCGGCGTGCGCGCTGCCGCCATCCACGCCTTTGAGCAGCAAGGCCTCGCCCTGCACGAGCGCGGAGGTGGCGAGCATGCGGCGCCCGTCGGCGCCGATCGTGCCGAACGGCTGAGCCGCACTGTCGCGGCCGAAGATCACCCAGGTCGAGGGCACCGAGTTGCTGAAGCCGGCGAACTGCGCCACGCCGAAATCATCGTAGCCGTCGCCATCGATATCGCCGAGCCGGGTCACACCGCGGCCCGCCCAGGCGCCGGCGCCCAGCCGTGCGCCGGCAGCGCCGACGATCAGAAAGCCATCGTCGGGCGACAGACCGCCGGCCGCCGCTGCCGAGCCGAGGTTGAACAGTTGTTCGCCGCTGGCCACCAAACTGCCGAAGTCGCGCCCGGCGCGCCCGAACAGCATGACGACCGCACCGGAGTCGCTGCCGTTCAGATCGGCGCCGGGGAGGGTAACCGCCAAGTCGTCGTAGCCGTCGCCATTGATGTCGCCCAAAATGGCCGCGCTTTGGCCTAAGCCGTCGAGCGCTTGCGCACCGCGCAGCGTGAAGCCCACGTTACCGGCCAGGGCGTCCAGGCTCAGGGCGCGCGGCCGGTAGCCGACGCTCCGCAGCGTGCTGTCACCGTCGGCGTCGGTGGTGCGGATCTGGATCGTGCGTTCGCCGAGCATCGCGCGGTAGCCAGCGGCGAGCGACACGGTTTGCGCGGCTCCGGTGCCGGTCAGACCGGAATCGACGAAGCCTGCGCCATCGCCCCAATCGACCTCGATGCGGACGCCAGGGCGCGCCGCGAAGGTCATCGTCGGGGCGTAGCCGTAGCCGTCGCTCGATGAAAAGCTCGGCCGGCTGACCTCGCTTGGCGCATGGTCGCGCGAGTAAACGACGAAGAGCTTGGGGTCCCACTGGAGCGGATAGGTCAGACCCGGCTCGGCCGGCGTAAGGGTGTCCGGGTGGCCGCTGTACAGGTACTCGGGCAGGCCGTCGCCGTCCAGATCGCCGATGTTGGTCGTGGCCAACCCGGCTCCGCGGTTTCTCCCCCCGGCAAGCCACAGCGCCTGATCGATGCTGGCCGTCGGCACGTGCATCACGCGCCGCCCGAGGCTGTCCAGGGTGCCGAAGTCGGCCCGGTCGGCTTGACCGAAGACCACGTAGACGTCGCCCCGTTGCCCGGCCGGAAAGGTATGCAGAGCGCCGGTGATCACCAGATCGTCGCGCCCATCGCCGTTGACATCGGCGTGGCTCAAGCCCGACCCGACGAAGCTCCGGAAAGTCGTGGCATCGATGATGAAGCCGTCGTTCGGCGACAGCGAGGCCCAGGCCACGAGACGCTGGTTGCCGCTCGCCGTGCCGAAGGCCGTGCCGCCCTGCCCGAAGATCACCATCGCGGTGCCAAAGCCCGCCGCGCCCGACGTGCCGCTGCCGTACTCGGCGCCCAGCACCAGATCGTCGAAGCCGTCGCCGTCGACATCGGCGAACTCGGCGTCGATCGGAAAGAACGGATGATTGTTGCCGCGAACCAGAAAGCCTTGGCTGGCGTCAATCGAGTCGACGAACAACTCGTTACGGTTGCGACTGGCGTTGAATGTCCCGAGCGTGGCGCGGTTGCCGCCGAACAGGACCCAGGCCCGGTCGGAGCCCGAGTAGCTGTAGGCGCCATCGCCGAGCACCAGGTCGGTAAAGCCGTCGCCGTTGATGTCGCCATCGCCGAAAATGAACCGCGCCCGCGTGCTGAGCGAGGAGGTCACGATCGGCAGCGCGTCGCCCGCGGCCAGCAGGGTCGGGTCGAGCACGCGGCGCCCGCTGGCATCGACACTGCCCCAGCTGGTCGCCCCGCCGCTGCGGCCAAAAATCAGCCAGCCGGAGCGTGTGCGGCCGGCGTCCCACACGGGCGGCGTATTGATGCTGTTGGGCGCGGAGGCGAAAAAGTCGTCGATGCCATCGCCATCGACGTCGCCCACCACCCGCACCGTGCTTGCGCCCTGCACGTAGAAGCCGACATCGGGGCTGATGCGCGCGGCGTCGACCACGTCGCGCCCCAGGCTGTCGCTGCTTGCGCCGGCCGGCGTGCCATCGGCGCCGAAGACGACCGCCGCCTGCGGCTGGGTGCCGCTCTCGATCGCGTTGTGCACGAAGATCTTGATGCGCGCGGTGTCGCTGCCGCCCAGGCCGTCACTGACTTGCACATCGACTTCGTAGACGTTGTCGCCGGCTTCGTTCTGTGGCGTGAGCGGGTCGTCGGCGTCGGTGGGATTTTCGAAGTCCGGCCGGGTCGTAAACAGAATCGGCCAAGACGTAAAGAAGCCGCGGTTTCCCGGCACTGTGAACTTGGCGGCGTCCGGCCCGCCGACGATCAGCGGCGCCAGGCCAAAGTTCTGCTCAAACGAGTCCGGGTCGAAGTACGAGACATAGGCGCCGACTTCGTTGCTCCTCCAGGGCGGCTCGATGGTCCAGGCGGCGGGATCGTTCATGTTCTCGATCACATGAAACTGCTGATCCCAGATCACCGGCGGCCGATTGGTCGGTGACGTCGTGTCCGACGCGTTCTCGACCACGCGAATCTGGACCGTGCCGGTGCCGGTCAAACCGTCCGGGTCGCCGGCCCGATCCGTCGCGGCGACGATCACCTCGTACAGGTTGTCGCCGTTGGCGTCGAGCGGCGCATCGAAGCTGGGGAACTGCTTGAAGTTCAGATCGCCGGTCGTGGCGTCGATCGTGAACCACTGCGCGTCGGCGCCGCCGTAGATCGAGTACACGATCTGCCCGTCGCGCGTCTTCTCGTTATCGGCGTCGCCCGCAATTACGCCCAAGTCGACGATGCGCTGCTCCGGTTGCTCGAACGATTGCGCCGGCACGACCGGCGCGTCGTTGGCGGCGGTATTTGCGCCCCGAGCTACCCCCGGGTTCCAGGTAAAGCTGACGCCGGCATCTGAGCCAACCGATGGCAGCGAGGCCACCGCGAAGTCGGCGCGGCCGTCACCGTTCAGATCGCGGCCGCCCGATGCGAGCAGGAACTGCTGCGCAAACTGGTAGTCGACGCCGCGCAACACGAACCCATCGGCCGGGTCGAGATTCCGCAGATCGAACTGCGCCAGCCCGTCGGCAAGCGAGGTCGAAAATCCCGTTCCGCCCTTGCCGTAGACCACGTAGGCGAGGGGGCGGGCGAGAGGCTCTTCCCCGGTGGGCGCCTCGCCGCTCGCGTAGAGCAGCAGATCGCCCAGGCCGTCGCCATTGATGTCACCCAGCGCGTAGGCGCGCCGCAGCAGCGAGGTTTCGTTGTAATTGGTGTTGGCGTCCAGTGCGCCGCCCGAGGTGATGGCGAAGCCCTGCGACGGCGGCAGTTCGTACATTGAGCGATTGCCGTCGGTGTACACGTAATCGAGCAGGCCCTGGAACCGACGGGTGGAGACTTCCGCGTCGGGGCTGCCCGTAAGCGTTGCGCGGACGACGATGTCTTTCTTGCCGCCGAAGAGGTAGGGCTGATCGAGCTCAAAACGGTCCAGGCCGCCGCTGGCGGTGCCCACGGGGACAAAGCCGCGGCCGTCGTTCCAGTCGATCTCGACCGTGGCGCCCGCGCTGCTGGTGACTTCGATGACCGGCGTGGTGTCGAGGAAGTGCAGCCGATCGCCGACCGACCAGTTCCCAGGCTGGTCCTGCAACGCGATCGACAGCGGCAGCGCCTCGTTGATGTTCAGTACCGTGACCGTCACCACGGCATCGTCGTACAAGGCCGGCGAGCCGCCGTCGGTAGCGCGCACGACGACGTGGTACACGTTGTTGCCGGCCGGGTCGGCGCCGAAGCCCGTGTCCAAAGGCGTTTCAAAGTCGGGCGCGTTCAAGAAGCGCAGCGCACCCGTGCCGGCGTCGATGGAGAACAGCGCGCCGTCGCCTTGGCTGGCGACGATCGAGTAGCTGAGCGTCCGGTTCGGTGCCGTGGAGTCGGGGTCGGTGCCGACGACGGTGGTCACCGCAACGCCGCTCTGCTCGTACATGCTGACGGCGCGGTCGGCGAGCGCAGGCGCTTCGTTGACGTCGAGCACCTGGACGTTGACGATGCCGGAGTCCGACGCCCCGCTTCCCAGCTGGTCGGTCACCTGCACGACGAGCTGATAGATGTTGTTGGCACCAAAGTCGGACGGCGCTTCGTAGTCGGGGGCTGCCTTGAAGCTCAGCGCTCCGCTTGCCGCGTCGATCGTGAAAAACGCCGCGTCGGTGCCGCCGACGATGGCCCAGCGCAGCGCCGTCAACGCGCCGTCC
>JAJTHJ010000055.1 GCA_021298875.1 Burkholderiales bacterium
GGGCGGCATGGGCGGCATGGGTGGAATGGGCGGCATGGGCGGGATGGACATGTAAGTCCCGCCAGCACACGGCCCGCTGCGTTTGCGCGCGGCGGGCCGGCGCGGCCCAAAGCCCCGCAGCTCTTCGGAGCGGCGGGGCTTTTTCTTTTGGCGAGTCTGCCGCGCTGCCGACCGCCCGCGGCCGGAAACTCAGCCGGCCCGCAGGAGCCCGCTCAGGTCGTCGGTATCGAGCGCACCCGCGAAAGCGCGCGCCTGTCCGGTCGCGCGGTCGAGCAAGACCGTCAGCGGCACGGCCTCGCCGCCACCACGCGCAAAGATGCGCGTATTGGCGCGTACCGATTCCAGTGCGCCGACGTCTGGCGCGGCGCCGTCCACCGACAAGCCGCCCGTCGCAAACGCCGCTTCGTGCCGCTCCATCGTCCCGCGCGGATCGGCGGCAGCGAGAATCGCCGCGCCTTGCAGCTCGCTCTTGTCGTTGAGAATCGCCACCGGCATCCAGACAAAGGGCACGCGGCCGGCCAGCGGCAGCGCGTTTTGCCACAGCCGCATGCAAAACCGGCACTGCGGGTCGAAGAGCACGAACACCGGTTCGCGCGGGCCGGCCGCTGGCTGCATGGCAAAGCCGCGGCCTTCCATCGACAGTTGCGTGTAGAGCAGGCGCGCGTCCGGCGCGCTTTGTGCGCGGGCGGCGAACGGCAGGCTGGTGGTGGCCAAGCCCAGGGCGCCCACAAAGCGGCGACGACCGATCACTCGGGCTTCTCCTTGACCACCGCGTAGCGCGCCAGCGTACGGGCCCGCGCTTGCGCGTGGTCGATGATCGGCGAGGGGTAGTCGCTGCCGACCACGCAGCCCGCCGCACGCTGGCGCAGCGGCGGCACTTCCCACGGCGCGTGAATCTCGTCGGCGGTAAAGCCCGCCAGCTGCGGCAGGTAGCGCTTGATGAACTTGCCCTCGGGATCGAACTTCTGCGACTGCGCCACCGGGTTGAAGATGCGGAAGTACGGCTGCGCGTCGCAGCCGCTGGAGGCCGCCCACTGCCAGCCGCCGTTGTTGGCCGCCAGATCGAAGTCGATCAGCGCGCGCGCAAAGTAGCGCTCGCCCCGGCGCCAGTCGATGCCGAGGTCTTTGGTGAGGAAGCTCGCCACCACCATCCGCAGCCGGTTGTGCATGTAGCCGGTCTGGTTCAGTTGCGCCATCGCGGCGTCCACCAGTGGGTAGCCGGTGCGGCCCTCGCACCAGGCGGTGAAGAGCGCGGGATCGTCGTCCCAGACGATGCGGTCGTAGGCGGGCCTGAAAGCGCGTTCGGCCACCTGCGGGTGGTGATGCAGGATCTGGTGATAGAAGTCGCGCCAGACAAGCTCCGACAACCAGGTGGCCGCGCCGGCACTTCCCGCCTGCGCGCGCTCCCACGCGGCGCGGGCGAGTGCGCGAATGGACACCGTGCCGAAGCGCAGATGCACCGACAGATACGACGGCCCCTTGACCGCCGGGTAGTCGCGCGCTTGCGCGTAGCCGTCGATGCGGGTGAGGAAGTCCGCAAAGAGGGGCGCGCCGCCGACCTCGCCCGGCACGATGCCGAGCGTGCGCAGGTTGGTCGGCGCGAAGCCGATCTCTTCAAGGCGCGGCAACGGCGTGGGCGCAGGCGGCGCAGCGAGGCTCGCCGCGTAGCGCTCGAGCGGATAGGCCGAGAGATAGAAGGGGGTGAGTTTCTTCAGCCACGCGTTCTTGTACGGCGTGAAGACTGAAAACGGAGTGCCTCCCGCGGTCAGCACTTCGCTACGCTCGAAGACCACGTGATCCTTGAACGACTGCCAGTGCCGCCCATCGGCAGCCAGACGAGCGGCGACGCGCGCATCGCGCTCCAGCGCGTAGGGGTCGTCGTCGTGGTTGGCGAACACGGCGGCGACACCCAGCTCGGCCGCCAGTTGCGGGATGGTGTCTGCCGCCGGCGCATGTCGCACGATCAGCCCCGAGCCGCGCGCGCGCAGTGCGGCGTCGAGCTCCGTCACCGCGCCGTGGATGAACTCCACCCGCCGATCGGCGTTGCTGCCTTCGGCCAGCAGCAGATCGAGGATCGCGCGATCGAACACGAATGCGCAGAACACCCGGCGCGAGTTTTTCAGCGCGTGGTACAGCGCCGCGTGGTCGGCGAGGCGCAGATCGCGGCGGAACCAGATGAGGGCGGAATCCATGACGCTCTAGGGTAACGCGACGCCACGCGCCGTCTAGAATCCTTCGCCGTGAACCTGACCCACCAGTTCCTGATCGCCATGCCGGCGATGGTCGATCCGAACTTCTCCGGCACCGTGATCTACCTGTGCGAGCACAACGAGCGCGGCGCGCTGGGGCTGGTCGTCAACCGGCCGACCGAACTGACGCTGGCGAGTCTCTTCGACAAGGTCGAACTGAAGCTCGAAATCGCGCCCTGGAAAGACGCGCCGGTGCTGCTCGGCGGCCCGGTGCAGACCGAGCGCGGCTTTGTGCTGCACACGCCGAAGGGTGCGTACAGTTCCTCGCTGCTGGTGGCCGACGACATCGCGCTCACCACCTCGCGCGACGTGCTGGAAGCGGTGGCCGCCGGCAGCGGCCCGAGCAAGCTGCTGGTGACACTCGGCTACTCCGGCTGGGGCGAGGGCCAACTGGAAAGCGAGATCGCGCAAAACGCCTGGCTCACGGTGCAGGCGCAGCCGCAGGTGCTGTTCGACACGCCGCCGGAGGAACGCTACACGGCAGCGCTCGGTTTGCTGGGGCTGACGGCCGCCCAGTTGTCGGGGCTGGTCGGCCATGCTTGAGGCGCCGGTGGCCGAGGCCGTCATGTTGGGCTTCGACTTCGGCGCGCGACGCATCGGTGTGGCCATCGGCAACACCGTGACCGGCGAGGCCCGGCCGCTGGCGGTGCTGCCGGCCGAGGGCGAGGCGCGCTGGACGCGGATTGCCGAACTGATCGAAGAGTGGCAACCCGCCGAACTGGCGGTAGGCATCCCCCGCCACCCCGACGGCACCGCGCACGAGCTGACCGCGCGCTGCGAGAAGTTCGCCCGCCAATTGGAAGGCCGCTTTCGCCTGCCGGTGGCGCGGGTGGACGAGCGCTACTCGTCGGCCGTGGTCGAAGACGGACGCGACGATTTGGCGGCGGCAGTGATCTTGCAGCAGCATTTGGGTGAGCGATGAGCCTGCACCTCGACGCCGAGCAGATCTACCGCGCTTTTGCCGCGCGGCTGCGCGAAGAGACCGCGGAGCGCGACATCCGGCTGGTGGGTATCGTCAGCGGCGGCGCTTGGATTGCCGAGCGGTTGGCGCGCGATCTCGGTGTGACCGCGCCGGTGGGCGCGCTCGATGTCAGCTTCTACCGCGACGACTTTGCGCGTCAGGGGTTGAAGTCGAGCGTGAAGCCCTCGCACATCCCGTTCGACGTGCAGGGCGCGGACATCGTGCTGGTGGACGACGTGCTGTTCACTGGCCGCACGGTGCGCGCGGCGATGAACGAGTTGTTCGACTACGGCCGCCCCGCGCGCATCGAACTGGCGGCGCTGATCGACCGGGGCGGACGCGAATTGCCGATCGCGCCGCGCGTGGTCGGGCGCACGATCGAGGTGCCGGCGGAGGTGAAGATCGAGTTGTCGCGCGCGGACGACGGGCGCTTCGCGCTCACCCTGGAGCAGGCCAGTGCTTAGCCGCAACCCCCAGTTGAACGCGCACGGCGAGCTGCATCACCTGCTGTCGATCGACGGGCTGCCGCGCGCGATCGTCGAGCGCATCCTGAGCACGGCCGACAGCTTCATCAACGTCGCCGAGCGCGAGGTCAAGAACGTGCCGCTGCTGCGCGGGCGCAGCGTGTTCAACCTGTTCTTCGAAAACAGCACGCGCACCCGCACCACCTTCGAGATCGCCGCGCGGCGCTTGAGCGCCGACGTGTTCAACCTGGACATCAATCGCTCCAGCGCCGCCAAGGGCGAGTCGCTGCTCGACACCATCGACAATCTGACCGCGATGCAGGCCGACACCTTCGTGGTGCGGCACGCCTCCAGCGGCGCGCCCTACCTGGTGGCGCGGCACGTGGCGCCACACGTGCACGTGGTCAACGCCGGCGACGGGCGCCACGCGCATCCGACGCAGGGCCTGCTCGACATGTACACGATCCGTCACTACGAGCGCGACTTCACGCAGCTGACAGTGGCCATCGTCGGCGACATCCTGCACTCGCGCGTGGCGCGCTCGGACATCCATGCGCTGTCGATCCTCGGCGTGCCGGAGATCCGCGCGGTCGGGCCGCTGACGCTGCTGCCCGCAGGACTGCCCGAGATGGGCGTGCGCGTCTGCACCCGGCTGGACGAAGGCATCCGCGGCGCCGACGTGATCATCATGCTGCGGCTGCAAAACGAGCGAATGAGTGGCGCGTTGCTGCCCAGTGCCGCCGAGTACTTCCGCAACTACGGGCTGACGCCGGAAAAACTCGCGCTCGCCAAGCCCGACGCGATCGTGATGCACCCGGGGCCGATGAACCGCGGCGTGGAGATCGACTCCGCGGTAGCCGACGGCGTGCAGAGCGTGATCCTGCCGCAAGTCACTTTCGGCATCGCGGTGCGGATGGCGGTGCTGTCGATGGTCGCGTCTTCGCAGCGGATGCACTGACGATGAAGCTCGCGATCCGCAACGGCAGGGTGGTCGATCCGGCATCGGGGCACGACGCGGTCGTCGATCTCTACATCGACGGCAGCCGCATCGCCGCGCTGGGCGCCGCGCCCGATGGCTTTGTGGCCGAGCGCGAAGTCGACGCACGCGGGCGAGTCGTCGCACCGGGGATGATCGATCTCTGCGCGCGGCTGCGCGAGCCGGGCACCGACGGGGCGCTCAAGACCGAGATGCGCGCCGCGCTCGCCGGTGGCGTCACCGGTGTGGTCTGCCCGCCGGACACCGATCCGCCGCTGGACGAGCCGGGCCTGGTACGCATGCTGCGCCAACGTTCGCGCGAGGCGGAAGGCGCACGGCTCTATCCGCTGGGTGCGCTGACGGCCGGGCTGCGCGGCGAAGCGCTGGAGCAGATCGAGACGCTGGCCGAAGTCGGCTGCGTGGCCTTCATGCACACCGGCTGTCTGCCGCGCGACCATGGTGTCTTGCTCTCCGCGATGCGCTACGCCAAGACCTTCGACCTGCCGTTGTGGCTGCGGCCGGTCGATGCGACGCTGGCCGGCAAGGGGGTCGCCGCCGCAGGGCCGGTGGCGGGACGGCTCGGGCTGCCGTCGATCCCGCCGCAGGCGGAAACCGTCGCACTGCACACGATCTTCGAACTGCAACGCGCCACCGGTGCGCGCGTACATCTGTGCCGGCTGTCGAGCGCGGAGGGTGTCGAACTCGTGCGGCAGGCCAAGCGCGAAGGGCTGCCGGTCACCGCCGACGTGGCGATCCTGCACGTGCACCTGACCGACGTGGATATCGGCTACTTCGACTCGCGCTTCCGCCTCGATCCGCCGCTGCGCAGCCAGCGCGACCGCGATGCGCTGCGCGCAGGGCTGGCCGACGGCACGCTGGACGCGATCTGCTCCGACCACGCGCCGCTCGGCGACGAAGAAAAGCTGCTGCCTTTCGACGAAGCGGCCCCCGGCGCTACCGGACTGGAAACCCTGCTGCCGCTGCTGCTCAAGTGGGCCAGCGAGACCGGCACGCCGCTCGTCACCGCGCTCGCCAAGGTCACCAGCGCGGCGGCGCGCGTGCTGCGCGAGGACACCGGCCGCATCGCCCCCGGCGCCAAGGCCGATCTGACGATATTCGACCCCGTGCAGCCATGGCGCGTCGAGCCCGAAGCGCTCGCCAGCCACGGCAAGAACACGCCCTACCAGGGCTACGAGTTGCAAGGCCGCGCCGTGCACACGCTGGTGGGCGGCGACCTGCGCAAGTAGCCGCGCCGGGCAACCAGTCCCGCTCAGAGCAACTTGCCGATCAAGAACATCAGCGCCGTCAGCAGCACCGTGCTGGCGAAGGGCAGCACGTAGTCGCGCCCACGGATGCGGAAGCGGAAATCCCTTGGCAGCCGGCCGATGCCAAGCTTCTGCAACCACGGCTGCAAGGCCGTGAGCACGACGAGCGAGAGAAAGAGCGTGAGCAGCCAGCGCATCGGGCCGCGAGTCTATCCGGCGCGACTACGGGCAGGCGTGCTGCTTGCCAGGGCCGCGCCGGGCTCCGCGCTGTGCGCCAACCGGGGCGAAAGACGGGTCGCGCGTATCGAGTTGTGCGACGGACTGGCCGCGACTACAAGCAGTGCCGCCGGTCGCCCCGGACGAAGCCGAGCAGCGGCACGTCGATTCCGCGGCCAACGGCGAGCACCTTGAAGAGTTCGCCCATCTCCGCTTCCGAGATCAAGCGATGCGCGGCGGCCTTGTCCGCGGCGGACGCGTTGCGCAGGGCGTCGGCCAGCCCGCAGTTAAGCAGGAAGTGCGCTTGCGAGGTGTAGCCGAGCACGTCGAGGCCCGCTTCGTGCGCGGACTGTGCGATGGTGCTGAAGTCGACGTGCGCGGTCAGGTCGTTCAGCCCCGGCAGCCAGAACGGATCGGCATGAGCATGGTGGCGGTAGTGGCACATGATCGTGCCCATGATCCGCTGCGGGTGGTAGTACTCGGCGCGCGGGAAGCCGTAGTCGATCAGCAGCGCCGCGCCGCGCGCCAGCCACTGCGGCAGCGTGCGCGCCCAGGCGCGGGCAGCGAGGCCGACTTCGGACACGTAGCCGTCGGGCAGCGCGCCGGTCGCCGACTCGATCCGTGCGACCGCCGCGGTCAGTTCGCCCTCTGCGGGGCGATCAGCGAAGGCGAACCAATCCTCGCGCCAGACCACGCCGCGCTCCACCGTGGCGGCACCGCGCTTGGCAAAGAGTTTGACTGGTAGCACGTCCAGAACTTCGTTGGCGACGATCACGCCTTCGAAGTCCACGGGCGGTGCGGCGAGCCACTCGACCGGCCGGCCGGCGAGTCGCGTCCGCTGCCGGTCGGCAAGGTCGGCCGAGACTTCGACGATCGCATAGCTCTCGACGGGCCGGCCGAGGGCAGCCAGCGCATCGAGCAACTGCGCCGCCAGCACGCCCGAACCGGCACCAAACTCCAGCACGCGCGGCGCGCAGTGCTCGAAGAGTTGCGCCAATTGCGCAGCCAGCGCGCGGCCAAAGAGCGGTGAGAGTTCCGGCGCCGTGACGAAGTCGCCGCCGGCGGCCGCATCGCCCAGCTTGTGCGCACCTGCTGCGTAGTAGCCCAAGCCCGGCGCGTACAGCGCGAGTTCCATGTAGCGGTCGAACGGCAGCCAGCCGCCGTGCGCGTCGATCTCGGCGCGGATCAGCGCGGTGAGGCGTTCGCTGGCGGCAATGGCATCCGGCGACGCTGCGGGCAGGCGATTCATCGTTGACCGTGATCGATGATCCGTGATCCGTTGCGCAACAATAGCCGGCTCTCCTCTCCAACTCCGATCACGGATCACGGATCACGGATCACGGATCACGGATCACCGAATAAACTCGCCCAATGATTCTCCGCCACCGCCCCCCTCGCGCGCACGGCGTGGCGCTTGTCACCGGTGCAGCCAAGCGCATCGGGCGCGAGATCGCGCTTGCGCTGGCACACGACGGCTGGGACGTGGCGGTGCACTACGCCAGCTCGCGCGGCGAGGCGCTGGTGACGGTGAGCGAGATTCACGCGCTCGGCCGCCGCGCCATCGCCATCAACCGCGATCTGGCCATCGAGACCGGCGTTCGCAGCATGCTGGCGCAAGTTGCAGCCGAGCTCGGTCCAGTCACCTGCGTGGTCAACAGCGCGTCGCTCTTCGCGCGCGACGACGCGGCGAGCTTCACGTCGGAGACCTTGTTGCGCCACATGCGCGTCAACGCTGCCGCGCCTGTACTGCTGGCGCAGGCGCTGCACGACGCGCTGCCCGCGCACGGCCACGGCGTAGCAATCAACCTGCTCGACCAGAAGCTGTGGAACCCGAACCCGGATTTCCTCAGCTACACGCTGTCCAAGGCCGCGCTGCGCGAGGCGACCACGCTGCTGGCGCAGGCGCTGGCACCCAAGGTGCGGGTGGTCGGCGTGGCGCCGGGGATCACGCTGCCTTCCGAGGCGCAGACCACTGCGGGCTTTGCCCGCGCGCACACGCGCACGCCGCTGGGCCGCTCCTCGACGCCGCAAGACGTGGCCGAGGCGGTCGTCTATCTGGCGAGCGCGCCTGCCATCACCGGCACCACGCTGCTGGTCGACGGTGGCCAGCATCTGGCCGCCAGCCCGCGCGACGTGATGTTTCTCGCCGAACCCGAACTGGACTCCAAGACATGACCTGGCTGCTCGACCCCCGACTGGCGCATTGCCGGCGCCTTTTTCTGCGCGAAGTGCTGATGGACGCCAACATCGGCATCCACGCCGCCGAGCGCGCCGCCGCGCAGCGGCTGGTGGTCAACGTGGATGTGTTCGTGCCGCTGGCGGTGTCCACGCCGCGCCACGACAAGATCGGCGAGGTGGTCGATTACGACTTCGTGCGCGACGCCATCCGCGCGCGCATCGCGCAGGGGCACATCAACCTGCAAGAGACGCTGGTCGACGATCTGGCGACCGCCCTGCTCGCCCACCCCGGCGTGACCGCCGTGCGCGTGGCGAGCGAGAAGCCCGATGTCTACGAAGACGTAGAGGCCGTGGGGGTCGAGGTGTTTCGGTTCAAGGATGCTTGACCATGTCACTGGGTCGCGACGACTCCGTCACCGAACCACAGCCGACGGTCTTCCCTCACCCCAACCCCTCTCCCGGAGGGAGAGGGGCTTTTCAAACCCTCTCCCACCGGGAGAGGGTGGCGCGAAGCGCCGGGTGAGGGAAGACCGCCGGCCCGAAGCGACCCACTCGCAATCAAGCGCAACTCGAATTCCCGCATGAACGCCCCCGAAGCCCTCCCCCCGCGCCGCACGCTGCACGAGGCGCACAAGCTGGAAAAGCGCCTGTGCCGCCTGACCGGGCAGGCGATCGCCGACTTCAACATGATCGAAGACGGGGACCGCGTGATGGTGTGCGTGTCTGGCGGCAAGGACAGCCACGGCCTGCTCGACATCCTGCTGCGGCTGCGCGCGCGGGCGCCGATCGACTACACGGTGATCGCCGTCAACCTCGACCAGAAGCAGCCGGGCTTCCCCGCCGAGGTGCTGCCCGCGTACCTAACGCAGTTGGGCGTGCCCTTTCACATCGAGACGCAGGACACCTACAGCATCGTCAAGCGCGTGATCCCCGAGGGGGCGACCATGTGTTCGCTGTGCTCTCGGTTGCGACGCGGCATCCTGTACCGGGTGGCGAGCGAGCTGGGCGCCACCAAGATCGCGCTCGGCCATCTCCGCGACGACATCCTCGCCACCTTCTTCCTCAATCTCTTCTACGGCGGCAAGCTCAAAAGCATGCCGCCCAAGCTCGTCTCCGACGACGGGCGGCACGTGGTGATCCGGCCGCTGGCCTATGTGCGCGAGGTCGATCTCGCCCGCTATGCGCAGGCACGCGAGTTTCCGATCATCCCGTGCAGCCTGTGCGGCTCGCAAGACAACCTGAAGCGCGCCGAGATCCGCCGCATGCTGCTGCAATGGGAAAAGCAGTTCCCCGGCCGCGTGCGCAACAGCTTCCGCGCGCTGACCAGCACCGTGCCCTCGCACCTGCTCGACCCCGAGCTCTACGACTTCCGCAATCTGCGCGCCAGCGGCGTGCCGGATGCCGCGGGCGACAAGGCGTTCGACGAAGAGCCCTGCGTGGACGAGGTGGCAACGGTGAGGTTCGAGGATGAGTGAGTCGGCGCAGACCGCGGTGTTGGTGATCGACATGCAGCGCGGGCTGTTCGACGATTCGCCGCGCCCGTACGAAGCGGACGAAGTGATCGAGCGCATCAACGCGCTGACCGCACGGGCGCGTGCTGCCGGCGCGCCGGTTGTGTTGATCCAGCACGAGCGCGCCGAGGGCTTCCTCGCCGCCGGCTCGCCCGGCTGGGCACTGGTCGCCGCGCTGCACGTGGAGCCGGGCGACCGTCTGATCCGCAAGCGCACGCCGGATTCGTTCCTCGGTACCGACTTGCAGCCCTGGCTCGTCGAGCAGGGCGTGGCCCGTGTGATCGTCTGCAGCTACGCGACCGAGTTCTGCGTGGACACCACCACGCGCCGCGCTGCGGCGCTGGGCTACGTCGTGGTGCTGGCAGCCGACGCGCACACCACGCTCGACAAGGATCACGCGCCAGCCGCACGGATCCGCGCGCACCACAACTGGACACTGGCCAACATCACGAGCTTTGCCGGCAAGATCGCGGCGGTGCCGGCGGCGATTGCTTTCGGCTGAGGATCCCTCAGACGAGTAACCGCCACGGCGCCTTCAACTCGGTTCGGCCCGCCCGCGCGCCCCGCTTTGGGTTACGGTGCAGCGAGGGAGTTCTGTATCGTTAATCCGATTCGCAACATCGAAACGATCGCCGATAGCAGCGGGGTTCGGAAGATCGCCACACTTCGCCAGCGTTTTGCTCGGGCAAGTTGGCGCAAGAAGAAAGGCATTGCAACCGTGCAGTTGCCCGACGGCAAAGACGCGCAAGCGCAGATTCACTGGTACGAGGCTCACGGCATCGGCGAAGCCAAATTGAAGATCGAAGAATGACTATGAAATTCGTGGTCTGTGTTTCCAGAGAAGGCTTCGGCGACTTTTCCGCCGACGACTTGACGCCCGGTCGCCTCTACGAAGTCGTCGCGCTGGAAGACGCTCACGGCATGCTGCGCATCGTCGATGACTGGGGCGCAGCCTATCTTTACCCGGCCAGGATGTTCGGGGCGGTGCACGTGGCCGATCAAGCCGCCCATCGCCTGCTCGATCTCCCGGCGGCGTGATAACGCACTCGGCCATTGGGTGGCTCCAGTGGCCCGTTGGCGGCTCAGTGGCTCAGCCGGCCGTCGGCCACAGGCGTTCCGACCACGTTTCGGCCGAAGCGTCGAAGCCGTCGACATTGGCCAGCACGACCAGCGCACAGCCATCCTCCAGACAACGCAGGACGAGCGACGAGAAGCCGGCAAAGCCGCCCCCATGGAACAGCAGCCGGCGGCGATCGTGGACGATGACATCGACACCGAAGCGATACGGGAGGTCCGCCGGACCGAACCGCCCGTCGTTGCCGGCGCACAGTGCGAGCAGCGCGTTACTGCCTTGGCGGCGCCAGTCGTCCAGCCAGCAGGCCTCGGCCTGTACGAGATCGTCCAGAGTCGACCACATGCCGCCGTCGCCCCAGGTGGCCAAGTTCACCGGCAGTTCTCGCCAGCCACCCTCGGAGCGCCGGTAACTGCGTGCCCGCCGCGGCAACACGCGGCGCGGATCGCTCTCGAAGCTGGTGTCGCGCAACCCCCACGGCACAAAGAAGCGCCGACGCGCGAGTTCGTCCAGTGGCAGGCCGGAATCGCGTTCCAGCCAGTCGGCCAGCAGCACGTAATTGCTGTTGCTGTAATCGTGACGAGCGCCCGGCTCGAAATCGACGTCCCCGGCGCGCCGGACCAGCGCCAGCGCCTGCGCTTGGGTAACGAGGTCGTCCTCGTGATGCCCAAGCTGCATGCGCGATAGGTACAGGTAATCGTCAATGCCGCTCGTGTGGCGCAGCAGGTGCCCCAAACGCACCGGGTGGCCGCAACCGGCAAGCGCGGGCAGCGCGTCGCGCATGTCGGTGTCGAGCGTCACGCGACCTGCGGCTACGGCGTCCATCACCAGCGCCGCGACCCAGAACTTCGACTCCGAGGCAAGGTAGAAGCGCGTGCCGCCGGCCAGCGGCTGCTGCCACTCCAGTTGCGCCTGGCCATGATGCGCGGTGCGAACTGCCTCGCCATCCACCGTCAGCGCGATGCTGAAGCCGGGGCCAAGGGGGTCGTGCCGTTCGCGCAGCATGGCGACGGCAGCATTGAAGCAATCGAGGAGCCGAGGAACATCGAGACTCATGCGGGAGCAGGATACCCAAGGCGCGCGATACCAATCGTCGGGGCAAGCTAGAGTTTTCTTCCAACGCGGTGCGACCATGTCACGACTAGGAGCGGATACCGCTGTATCGCTTGGGCCGCGGCTTGGCCGGACGTCGCTCGATGCGGTGTGATCGTCGTCGGCGAATGTCCTCGATCATCGCAGGGCGCGACGGGCGCACCACTTGGCGTGAAGAGTTCCGTCGCAGATTGGCGGCGCAATCCTGGTGCCAGCGACTCCCTACCTCGTCACGGCCGGATAACCCCGCCGGCACCGCATCGCCCTACGCGCCCGCCGCTCGACGCTGAGGGCGCGCGTCGGAAGCCGGTCGCCGGGTCTTGTAGTTCGCGGGCAGCCTGGAAGGCTTTGGCTCCCCCCGCCTCACTCGCGATCTTCGGCGCGATCAGGCAGCCTGTCCGCCGCCCGTAATCGACCCGGCTCAGGCCGGCACACCAGGGCAGGCCGGCGCTTCGTCCTCGACCCATACCGGCGCGGCGCCCATTAGTTGGCTGGGCGCCATGCCGAACATCTCGCGGAAGGCAGCGCTGAAGTGCGCCGACCCGGCGAAGCCTGCTGCCAGCGCCGCGTCGGTCAACGTGTGCCCCGCGACTGCGGCTGCTATTGCAGTGCGCATCCGCATCCACAGCCGATAGCGCCGCACGGAAACGCCCGTGTGCCGGCGAAAAAGACACTGCAGCCGCGAGGGCGATGGACCCACCGCGGCGGCCAGACGATCGACCGGCACCTTCGCGCAACCGACGGACGCGAGCCTTTGGCAAGCTGCTCGCACCCGTGGGTCAGCCGACGGTTCGGCCAGACCCAACAGCCCTTGCAGCCGTGGTCGCAGCCACTGCCAGCCCGCGGCGCTGCACGGCGCCGCCGCCAACTCGTCGATCAGGGTGTCCTCGCTGTCCAGGTCGAACGAGACGCCGACACCGCGCCGAGCAAAGCGTGGGCGCAGCCGCGGCAGGTCGCCGCTGATGCCGTCCAGATATAGAAACGCAAACTGGCCGCTGCCGGTGTCCAGGCGGTGCAGGCGATCGGGCTCGATCAGCGCGGTGCGGCAGTCGTGCCAACCCCGCCGCGGACGACGCGGGTCGCGCGCCACCCCGAGGCGGCCCTGCAGCGCCACCACCAGGACGGCCGCTGCGTTGCGGTGCGCGCTGAGCGCCCAGCTCGGGCCGAGGTACAGCGCCCGCGCATGCCAGGCAACGAGCAGCGCTCGGCTCGTCACGCAGTCCGTTTTTGAAAGCGCGGGGGGCATGCCGACTCTAGGATCGCCGCCGTCATCGAAAGTCATCGCACCGGAGAGCCCAAAATGTACCGTCTGAGCATGGCCTTGCTGATCGTGGCCGGACTGATTCACCTGCTGCCGCTGCCGGGCCTGGCCGGCGCAGCGCAGTTGTCGCGACTGTATGGCGTAGTGGTCGACGATCCGAATCTGGCGGTCCTGCTGCGACACCGAGCGTTGCTGTTCGGGCTGCTCGGCCTGCTGTTGATCGCCGCAGCCTTCAAGACCGAGTGGCGCAACCTCGCCTACGCAGCCGGACTCGCGAGCACGATCGGTTTTCTGGTCGTGGCCGCGACCAGCGGCGCCTACAACGCGGCGATAGGCCGCGTGGTCGCCGCCGACGTGGTCGCCATCGTTTGTCTGCTGCTGGCGTGGATTGTCGATCGTTGGGCGCGGTGAGTGCGAGCGCAGGAGCGTGTCGCGTCGATGCCTGCGTGGCGACTACGCGCTTGCCGCCAACGCCCGCTCAATCTCCCCCCACAACATCTCCGTCGGCTCGCAGCCGACCGACAAGCGGATGAACCCCGCCGGCACCGCATCGCCCCAGCGCGCGCGGCGCTCGGCGCTGGAGTGCACGCTGCCGAAGCTCGTTGCCGGGCGCAGGAAATCGCAGGCGGCGAGGAAGGCGTTGGCCGCGGCTTCGCTCGCGAGTTCCAGCGCGATCAGGCAACCCATCCGCAGCATCTGCCGCTGCGCCAGTGCGTGCGCGGGGTGGGTGGCGAGGCCCGGATAGGCAACCGCCTTCACCCGCGCATGCGCCGCCAGACGCTCGGCAATGGTCTGCGCGCTGTCGCACATCCTTGAAAAGCGCACTTCCAGCGTCTCCAGCCCGCGGTGCACGAGCCAGGCCTCGAAGCTGCCGGGAATGGCGCCGACGATTTTTCGCCAGTCGCGCACCGGGGCGAGCACCGCTTCGTCGCGCGCGGCCACGTGGCCGAACAGCAGGTCGGAGTGCCCGTTGACCGCCTTGGTGTCGGAAGAGATGACGAGGTCGGCGCCGAGTTCCAGCGGGCGCTGGCCGAGCGCCGTCATCGTCGTGTTGTCCACCGCCAGCAGCGCGCCGGCGGCGTGCGCGCGTTGGGCCACGGCGGCGATGTCCGCCAGATCCAGCCCGGGGTTGGACGGCGTTTCCACCAGCACCAGCCGGTAGCCGGTCAAGTCGCGCGCGGCTACTTGGGCGGTCGGGCAGGTGTCGACGGCGATGCCCATCGGCACCAGATACTTGTCGGCGCAGATGCGCGTGGTGTAGTAGCCGTCGGAGGGCAGCAGCACGCGGTCGCCGCTCTTGAGCAGCCCGCACAGCACCGCGGCCACCGCCGCCATACCGGACGGAAAGGTCACCACCGGCGCGCCTTCCAACAACGCCAGCGCGTCTTCCAGCGCGGTCCAGGTGGGGTTGCCCCAGCGCGCGTACTGGTAAGTGCCGCTCGGCACCGCGGGCAGTGAGTAGATCGAGGTGTTGACGATCGGCGGGCTGAAGGCCTCGTTGTCCGCGCGGTCCTTGCTGTGGCGGTGCAAGGTGCGGGTGAAGAGTTCGGCGATGCGGTCGGTCATGGTGTGGTCCCAGCGTGTTCCATGCGAGCAGCTACATTACCTGCTCGCCTCGCAAACCCTTGCCCATGAGCGCATTCAACCCCATCCTGCTCGACATCCCCGACCACCTGGACACCGAGCGCCTGCTGCTGCGCGCGCCGCGGCCGGGCGACGGAGCGGTGGTGCACGCATCGATTGCGGAAACGCTGGCCGATCTGCGCGCGCATCCGGCCTCGATGGCCTGGGCGCAGGCCGAGCAGACGGTGGACTCCGCCGAGGAATACTGCCGCCGCAGCGCGGCCGAGTGGCTGCTGCGCACGGGGCTGCCGTTCCTGGCGTTCGAGCGCACGAGCGGCGCGCACGTCGCCAATCTTGGCATCCATCGCTTCAGCTGGGAGACCCGCGTCTTCGAGATCGGCTGGTGGTGCCGCAAGCGCTTTCAGGGGCGGGGCTACACGACCGAAGCGGCGCGGGCCTTGGTCGAATTCGCCTTCGCGCACCTGGGCGCGCGACGCGTCTGGTGCGGCGCCGACGACGCCAACGTCAAGAGCTGGCGCGTGGCCGAGCGGGCCGGTTTCACGCACGAAGGCACGCTAAAAAGCGAGCGCGCCGACCCCGACGGCACCCGGCGCGACATGCGCGTTTACGCGATCACGCGATAGCCCAGCCCTAAACGCGGCGGCCCTTGACGTCGGTCAGTGCAGGCGCCGCGGCGAGGAGGACTCTTAAATGGAGGTCTTGGCACCCGGCCCGAAAGGAGGCTCCGATGAGAGCGAAGACGGCAGCGGTAAGCGATCTGGCCACCCGCGAGGTGGTGATGGTCGGCCCACCGGCAACCTTGCTCGAATGCGCGCAGGCGATGCGCAACCGCCACGTCGGCAGCCTGGTGGTGGCGGACGCGGCAGGCAAGCCGCTCGGCATCGTCACCGACCGCGATCTGGTGGTCGAGGCGCTGGCCTTGCAACTGGATCCGGCGACACTCACCGCCGGCGACGTGATGAGCACCCCGGTGGCCACCGTGCGCTTGGACGACGACCTGTTCGATGCGCTCGCCCGCATGCGCGAGCGCGGCGTGCGACGGCTGCCGGTCGTCGATGCGCAGGGGCGTGCGGTCGGCGTGCTGGCCGTGGACGATCTGCTCGGCGTGCTGGCCGAGCAGGTGGACTCCGTGGTGCGCGTGCTCAAGGCCGAGCAGACGCGCGAGGCGGTCACGCGGCAGTAGCGGCGCGGCTCAGGTCGCTTGCAGCAGCAGCGACAGCGCGGCACAGGCGAGCCAGCTCCAGTAGAGCGGGCGGGCGCCGCAGA
>JAJTHJ010000161.1 GCA_021298875.1 Burkholderiales bacterium
CTGCGGCGCGGTGGCAAGGCGCTGACGCTCACCCATGAAGCACTGGACGCCGCGTATCCGGCGCCGAGCGCCAAGTTGCTGCTGCTCGTGCACGGGCTGTGCATGGACGACCGCGCCTGGCAGCGCAAGGGCCACGACCACGGCGCAGCGCTCGCGCGGGCGATCGGTGCGAGCCGCATCGACCTGCACTACAACAGCGGCCTGCACATCTCCACCAACGGCCATGCGCTGGCGCACTTGCTGGAGGCGCTGCTCGAAGCCTGGCCGGTGCCGGTGCAGGAGATCGCGATCCTTACGCACAGCATGGGCGGGCTTATCGCGCGCAGCGCGCTGCACACGGCACAGCGCGACGGGCTGGCCTGGCCTGGCAAGTTGCGCCGGCTGGTCTTCCTCGGCACGCCGCACCTGGGCGCGCCGCTGGAGCGCGGCGGGCATTGGATCGATCTGCTGCTGGAGCAAATGCCGGTCACCGCGCCGTTTGCGCGGCTGGGCAAGATCCGCAGCGCGGGCATCACCGATCTGCGCCACGGCTTGGTGCTGGACGAGCAATGGCAGGGCCGCGACCGCTATGCGCGCCACGGCGC
Source organism: Burkholderiales bacterium (assembly GCA_021298875.1). GTDB lineage: Bacteria > Pseudomonadota > Gammaproteobacteria > Burkholderiales > Burkholderiaceae_F > JAJTHJ01. The sequence continues at coordinate 585 of JAJTHJ010000161.1, forward strand.
CCCGCGCACGACCTTGCCGCTGCCCGCCGATGTGCAGTGCTACGCGGTCGCAGCGACCACCGGCGCGCCGGACGACGGGCTGCGCCACAAGCTGCTGGGCGATGGCCTCGTGCCGGTGCCCAGCGCGCTCGGTGAGCACCGCGATCCGCGGCTGGCACTTGCCTTCGAGCCGCAGCGGCGCTGGATCGCCTACGGCTGCAATCACCTCGACCTGCTCTCCAGCGCGGAGGTCTACGCGCGGCTGCGCGGCTGGCTTTCGGAGCCGACACGATGACCGAACCGCTGCTGCTGACCGCCACGCAGATCGCGACCTTCGACGGCCCGCGCGCACTGACGCGGGCGAGCGGCTTCTTCTTTGCCCGCGGCGAGCGGCTGTTTCTGGTGACCAGCCGCCACGTGCTGATCGACGAACCCAGCGGCCACCACCCGAATCGCATCGAGATCGAGCTGCACACCGACGCTGGCAATCTGACGCGCGCGATCGGCTACTCGCTGTTGCTGTACAAGGACGGCAAGAGCGTGTGGCGACAGGGGCGCGACACCGCAAGCGAGATCGACGTGGCGGTGATCGAACTGACGCGCGCCGCGCTGCCCAAGACGGTGCTGCTGCGCGCCTTCACGCCCGCGCACTTGCAGGCGGCGCTGCCGGAGATCGAGGTCGGCGCGCCGCTGCTGATCGTGGGTTTTCCGCTCGGCTTTCACGACACGCTGCATCACCTGCCGGTGGTGCGGCAGGCGGTGATCGCCTCGTCCTTCGGTCTGCGCTTTCAGGGGCAGGGCTATTTTCTGACCGATGCGCGCACGCATCGCGGCACCAGCGGCGCGCCGGTGGTGATGCGTGACGCCGCCGCCGCGGCCGGTCGCGCGGAGTTGCCGTGGAAGCTTTTGGGCGTGCACTCCGCGCGGATGGACATGAGCGCGCGCGACACGCAGCAGGACGAGTCGCTGGGCCTGAACTGCGCGTGGTACGCGGACATTCTGCTGACGCTGACCGAGGATTAGCGCCGACCGCGTGGCCGCCGCGGCCGGCGTGTGCCCCGCCGCCAATCGCCCCGCCATCGACTTTGCGCACCACCGCCGAGCGCGGGCGCACGGCGGCGGCCCCGTAGGGCCATTTGGAGAACGCGGTGGCCTTGCGGGCGATCCAGTTGTCGCGCGTGGCAGAGACAAGTCGATCCTGAGGCCCGTTTAAGGCGCGCAACCAGGACATGTGATTGCGCCAATTGCGTTTGCGGAAACCGGGGTTACCGTATGCGCCAAGTCTTCGCTTTGGGGTGTCCGACCGTATCCATCCGTCAGGACGAACACAACTTCTTCGTGGCGCTGGGCAGCCGCATCGCCCAGTTGCGCAAGGACAGTCTCATCACGCCGGTGCAACTGGCCGAGACGCTCGGCGCGCCGCAGCCGACGGTCAGCGCCTACGACGATGGCCAGCGCCGCGTGACGGAGTCGATGCTGCCGACGCTGACGCGCATGCTGGGACAAGCGTGGAGGAACTGATCGGCGCGCCGCAAAGTGCGGCGGCTCGCAAGCGCGGGCTGGCGCCGAAGATTCCAGCAGCACCTGGAGCACATCGGCGCGCTGCCGAAGACACGCCAGCGGGCGGTGATGGATGTGAGCGAGGCACTGCTGGCACGGCAAGGACGTCGAAGGACGGGAGTCGAGGCCATGACAGCGGTCGAGATGAATCTGATCGAGAAGCTCAAGCGCCTGCCGCCTTCGCGGGTGGCCGAGGTGGTGGACTTCGTGGACTTTCTGGCGGCACGTGAATAGCGCGCGGCGGCCGCGCAGCGGCTGACCGAAGCCCTGAACAAGATTGATGCGCCCGGTTTGCCGCCGATCGCGGACGACGAGATCGAGGACGAGGCGCAGGCGGTGCGCCACGAGCGGCAGGCCCATCAGCGCGCCTGAACCGCCGACGAGCGGCAGAAGAGCCAAAGCAGCCCGGTGCGCGTCGTCCCCGATACGAACACGATTGTCTCCGGTGTGATCGGCACCGGGCCGCCGCGGCAACTGGTGTCGGCGGTCAGGCGCAGCGACATGGAACTGGCGATCAGCCCGGCGCTGCTGGCGGAACTGCTCGATGTGCTGGGACGCAAGAATTTTGCGGTGCGGCTGGCGCAGGCCGGACTGACTGCCGCCGGTATCGTGGATGAATTGCGAGCGCTGGCGCGCGTGGTGGCGCTCGACCCGGATGACGATCAGGTGCTGGCCCGCGCCCTCACCGCTGGCGTCGATCTCATCGTCTCGGGCCACAAGCGCGATCTGCTGCCGCTCGGCGGCTACCAAGGCATGCCGATCGTGTCGGCCAAAGACGCCGGCCAGCGCGGCGGGCTGGCGTAGGAGTCAAATCGAGCCTGGAACCTTTACCCCACTTCCCGACGGGCGCGCCGCCACCTTCACCAACCTGCCGCCGGGCAGCTGGTTTGGCGAAGGCTCGCTGCTTAAGACCGAGCCGCGCCGCTACGACGTGGTGGCGCTCACCGCAGCGCGCGCGGTACGGATGCCGCGGCGCACCGTCGAGTGGCTGCTGAACACCAGCATCCCCTTCAACCGTTTTCTGCTGGTGCAGTTAAACGAGCGGCTCGGCCAGTTCATCGGCATGCTGGAGAGCCAGCGCCTGCACGACTCCGACGCGCGCGTGGCGCGTTGCGTGGCGGGGCTGTTCAATCCCGTGCTCTATCCCGGCATGGAC
>JAJTHJ010000149.1 GCA_021298875.1 Burkholderiales bacterium
TACGACCGCTGGCTTGAGGCGCGGGCGCGGTAGCGCGGCGGTCTTCCCTCACCCGTACTCCTCTCCCGGAGGGAGAGGGGTTCGAAACCCTACGCCTCCGGGGGGGTGGCCGAGAAGCGGCCGGGTGAGGGAAGACCGCCGCGCTACCGCGCCCGCGCCTCAAGCCAGCGGTCGTAAATCGCCGCGGCAATGCGCTGGCTCTGCACCAGCAGCGCCGGACTCTCCTCGACAATCTGCGCGGGCGTCTGCACGCCCGGCGACGCGGCATGGTGCGCAATCTCGTCCCGACCATGCGCATCGAGCCAGAGGTTCACCTTGAACTCGTCCATCTCGCAATGGAACTGCATGCCGATGTGCCGTGTGCCGAGCGCAAACGCCTGACGCGCGCAGTGCACGCCGGTGGCGATCAGCTCGGCTCCGCCGGGCAGGCTGAAGGTCTCGTTATGCCACTGGAACATCGGGAAGCGCTCGGCGCCAAACCAGTGACGCGCCAGCGGCGAGTCGGTCGCCGCGATCTGCGACCAGCCGATTTCCACGATGGGCGCGCGCGTGACGGTGCCTCCTGCGACCTTGGACAGCATCTGCCCGCCGAGACAGTGGCCCAGCACCGGCACGTCGTCGCGCAAAGCCTCGGCGACCAGCCGCTCGCCGGCGCGCAACTGAGGCAGGTCATCGTTGACGCTCATCGGGCCGCCGAGGATCGCCAGTCCGCCGAACCCGGATAGCGCCTCGGGCGCGGCCTCGCCGTCGAACAACCTGTAAAGCCGCCACGGCACGCCGCGCGCGCGCAGATGAGTCTCGAAAAACCCGGTGCCGTCCTGCCAGTAGTACTGAAGGATTGCAACCGGCTTCATGGCGCAGGCGTAGAGTGAAAAAAGGCGCGCGATGCTAGCATCGCTGCGCCTGTTTTCTGCGCAATGAACCACACTTTTCCCTACCTTGCCGACGGCAGTTTCTCGCGTGCGCCGGCCCTCACCGCAACGTCGCGGCCCTATGCGGTGGCCGGCATCGCCTACGACGGCGCGACCACCAACCGCCCCGGCGCGCGCTTCGGCCCCGCCGCGATCCGCCGCGCCAGCCATATGCTGTGCGACGGCACGCATCCGCTGTGGGACGTGACGCCGGCCGATGCCCTGTGCGACGCCGGCGATCTGCTGCTGCCCGCGACCGAGTTGTCCGCGATGCGCGCCGCCTTGCAGCCGCAGGCCGAGGCGCTGCTGCGCGCGCATCACGTGTGCTGGCTGGGCGGCGATCACTCGATCACCTTGCCGCTGCTGCGCGCGCTGCGCGCGGTGCATGGGCAGCCGGTTGCGCTGCTGCACTTCGATGCGCACTGCGACACCTGGACCGGCCACATGGGCGAGCCTTCCGGCCACGGCACCTGGGTCTACGAGGCCCATCAAGAAGGCTTGATCGTGCCGCAGGCGGCCGTGCAGGTCGGCATCCGCTCGCCCGGCGAGCGTGAGGCACGCGAGTACGTGAACGACATCGGCGGCCGCATGTTCGCCGCACGCGAGCTGCGCGGCCTGGACGGCGCCGCCTTGGGCTTCGTCGCCGAGGAGATGCGCCGGCGCTGGCAGGCGGCGGGCGCGCCGCCCGCCTACCTGTCGCTCGACATCGATTGTCTCGACCCCGCCTACGCGCCGGGCACCGGCACGCCCGAGCCGGGCGGCCTTACATCGTCGCAAGTGCTGACGCTGCTGGAAGCCACCGCCGACATCGGCTGGGTCGGCATGGACTGCGTCGAAGTCGCCCCGCCCTACGACCACGCGGAGCTGACGAGCCTGGCAGCGGCGAACTTCGTGTGGACGTATCTGTGCGGGCGGGTGGCGTCGCGTTGACGCTTTCGCGTCACAGCGAGGCACTCGCCAACACTCGCGCCAGCACCTTCCCCTGCGTCGCCAGCTTCTCCGCCGCCGCGTAGCCAAAACCCACGATCAGCCCGCGCGGTTTGTGCGCACCGAGCGCGTAGGCCGACAGCGCCCGCACTGTCACGCCTTGCGCGGCAGCGCGGCGTTCTAGCGCCGCGTCGTCGGCGCGATCGGGCAGCCGCAGCACGAGGTGCAGCCCGGCCGGTTGCGAGTCGATCCGCAAGCCTTCTCGCAGCGCGGGCTGCAGCGCATCGAGAAGAACGTCGCGCCGCTGCGCGTAGCCTTGGCGCAGCCGGCGCACGTGCGTCGCGTAGTAACCGCGCTCGATGAAGTCCGCCAGCGCCGCCTGCACCGGCAACTGCCCCGGCCGCTGCAAGTCGTACAGCGCGTTGCGGAAGGGCGCGACCCACTGCGGCGGCACGACGAGATAGCCGATCTTGATGCCCGGATACAGCACTTTGGAAAAGGTGCCGATGTAGACGACGCGCTGGCCGCCGTCCATGCCTTGCAGCGAGGCGAGCGGGCGGCCGCTGTAGCGCAGTTCGGCGTCGTAGTCGTCTTCGAGAATCGTCGCCCCGTGGCGTGCGGCCAGTTCCAGCAGCGCGCGGCGGCGCGGCAGGCTCATCGCCACGCCGAGCGGATCCTGGTTCGACGGCGTCAGATAAATCAGCCGCGGCGCCGAATCGCGCGGCGCGGCGGCGGGGTTCATGCCGTCGCCATCGACCGCCACCGGCACCTGCTTCAGATCGCAGGATTCGAAGATGCAGCGCGCGCCCCAGTAGCCGGGGTCTTCGACCCAGACCGTGTCGCCCACGTCGGCCAGCAGTTGCGCGGCGAGGTCGAGCGAGTGCTGGGTGCCAGCGGTGACGATCACGCGCTCGGCATCGACCTGCACCGCGCGGGTGACACGGATGGTGTCGGCAATCGCCTGCCGCAGCCGCGGATGGCCGCCCTGCGCGGCGTAGTCGAGCAGATCGGTGCCGCCCTGCCGCATGTAGCGGCCGAGCAGCCGCTGCCACTGCTTGATCGGGAAAAGGGAAAAGTCCGGATTGCTCGGCCCCGTCAACGGCTGGATCTCGAAGCGCGGGCCGCCGCGGTACTCGGCCAGACGCCGGCCGCGCTTCGATAGCGCGGGGGCGTGCCCGCTCGCATGGCGCGGCGCTTCTGCCCGCGCCCGGCCGCGCTGGCGGGCGAGGTTTGTCGCCGTGTCGGCCACGTAGGTGCCGCTGCCGGTGCGCGCGTGGATGTAGCCCTCGGCCAGCAGATCCTCGAAAGTCGCCAGCACGGTGTTGCGCGACAGTGCGAGTTCGCGCGCCAGATCGCGCGTGGACGGCAGCCGCGTGCCCGGCGTCAGCCGGTGCTCGAGGATCGCGTTGCGCAGCGCCGCGTACAGGCGCCGATAGCGCGGCAGCCCATCGCCGGCGCCTTCGGCAAAGGCAGCGGCGAGCATATCGAGCACGGCGGCAGGCTGGGTCAAAGTGGCTCCATCGGAATGGCCTATGCGGCTCTTGGCAGCATACCAATCGGCCATAAACTGAGCGCGCTTTCGGGCGATCGCAGCGCGGCGCCGCACTGCCGCCCCCACCCTAGCCCTCCCCCGCAGGCGGGGGAGGGAACATGGAGCAGACCCATGGCAGCCCTCGTCGCCCGCCGCAGCTTTACCGAAAAAGACCTCGACACCTGGCTCGACCAGCGCCGGGTCACCGAAATCGAATGCCTGGTGCCCGACCTCGCCGGTGTCGCGCGCGGCAAGATCCTGCCGCGCGAGAAGTTCACCGAAGACCGCGGCATGCGCGTGCCGGAAGACGTGCTGGCGATGACCGTCAACGGCGACAAGCCGGGCGACGACGCACGCTATCGCGCGGTGATCTCCGCCAACGATCACGACCTCGTCCTGCGGCCCGACCCGGCCAGCGTCTGCGTGGTGCCCTGGGCCGAGGAGCCGACCGCGCAGGTGATCCACGACGCCTACCGGCGCGACGGGTCGCTCGCCACCTTCGCACCGCGCTCGGTGCTGCGGCGCGTGGTGGGGCTGTACAAGGAGCAAGGCTGGAGCCCGATCGTCGCGCCCGAACTCGAGTTCTATCTCGTCGCCAAGAACATCGACCCCAACATGCCGCTGGCGCCGCCCATCGGCCGCAGCGGCCGTGCGGAGACCGTGCGGCGCGCCTACAGCATCGACGCGGTCAACGAGTTCGATCCGCTGTTCGAGGACATCTACGGCTACTGCCAGGCGATGGAACTGGACGTGGACACGCTGATCCACGAAGTCGGCGCCGGCCAGATGGAGATCAACTTCCTGCACGGCGACCCACTGGAACTCGCCGACCAGACCTTCTACTTCAAGCGCACGCTGCGCGAGACCGCGCTGCGCCACCAGATGTACGCGACCTTTATGGCCAAGCCCATGGAGGGCGAGCCCGGCAGCGCGATGCACATCCACCAGAGCGTGGTCGATGCCGCCAGCGGCCGCAGCATCTTCAGCAATGAGGATGGCAGCGCCTCGGTCGTGTTCAACCAGTTCCTGGCCGGCTTGCAGAAATACATGCCGGCGGCGATGGCGCTGGTCGCGCCCTACGTGAATTCGTACCGCCGCATCGTGCGCCATGGCGCGGCGCCGATCAACGTGCAATGGGGCCACGACAACCGCACGGTGGGCTTCCGCGTGCCCGGCTCCAACCCCGAGAACCGCCGCGTGGAAAACCGCGTGATCGGCGCCGACGCCAACCCCTACCTGGCGCTGGCGGTCACGTTGGCCTGCGGCTGGCTCGGCATTGAAGAGAAGCTGACCCCGTCGCCGGAGACAACCGGCAGCGCGTATTCGCTCGACTACGAACTGCCGCGGAGCCTGTCCGAAGCGCTGCGCACGCTGCGCGACTGCGCGCCGCTGGCGCGCGTGCTGGGCCCGGAGTTCATCGGCGTGTACGTCTCGGTCAAGGAACTGGAATACGCCGAGTTCATGAAAGTGATCAGCCCGTGGGAGCGGGAGCATTTGCTGTTGCACGTTTGATTCGAACGGATTGGCGCGTCTGGCTTCGATTGCGGCGGTCTTCCCTCACCAGGCCGCTCCGCGGCCACCCTCTCCCGGGGGGAGAGGGTTGAAAAACCCCTCTCCCTCCGGGAGAGGAGTTGGGGTGAGGGAAGACCGCTGAGCAAAGCCGGCGCACACCACCCCGCACCACCCGATCTTGTAGAGACCAAAGATGCCCGACGACACTCAGCCCGCCA
>JAJTHJ010000151.1 GCA_021298875.1 Burkholderiales bacterium
CGCCGCCGGACTGCCTGCGGTGGCCATCGGCGGCATTGACGAGCGCAACATCGCGCAGGTCGCCGCCGCCGGCGCGCAGGCGGCGGCGCTGATCAGCGCCGTTTACGATGCGCCCGACCCCGCTGCCGCCGCGCGGCGCCTGAGCGAAGAATTCCAACGAGGACAAGCCCCGCATGAGCCGTAACCAGCAACTGTTCGACCGCGCCCGCCTGACCACCCCCGGCGGCGTCAACTCGCCCGTGCGCGCCTTTCGCTCGGTGGGCGGCACGCCGCGCTTCATCGCCCGCGCCGAGGGGCCGTACTTCTGGGATGCCGACGGCAAGCGCTACATCGACTACATCGGCTCCTGGGGGCCGATGATCGTTGGCCATGCGCACCCGCAGGTCGTGCGCGCGGTGCAGGAGGCGGCGGCGCGCGGATTGTCGTTCGGTGCGCCGACCGAAGCCGAGGTCGAAATGGCCGAAACCCTGGTGCGGCTGGTGCCGTCGATGGAGCAGGTGCGGCTGGTGTCCAGCGGTACCGAGGCGGCGATGAGCGCGATCCGTCTGGCGCGCGGCGCCGCCGGCGGTGGTAAGGGCCGGCGCAAGATCGTCAAGTTCGAGGGCTGTTATCACGGCCATGCCGACAGCCTGCTGGTCAAGGCGGGCTCGGGCCTGCTCACCTTCGGCAACCCGAGCTCGGCCGGCGTGCCGGCGGAGATCACCCAGCACACGCTGGTGCTCGACTACAACGACTGCCAGCAACTGGAAGACGCCTTCCGCGCCCACGGCGACGACATCGCCTGCGTGATGGTCGAGGCCATCGCCGGCAACATGAACCTGGTGCGCGCCACGCCGGAGTTCTTGCGCACGATGCGCGCGCTCTGCTCGCAGTACGGCGCGCTGCTCGTGTTCGACGAGGTGATGACCGGCTTCCGCGTCGCGCTGGGCGGCGCGCAGTCGCTCTACGGCATTGTCCCCGATGTGACCGTGCTCGGCAAAGTGATCGGCGGCGGCATGCCGGTGGCGGCCTTTGGCGGCTCGCGCGAGGTGATGAAGTACCTCGCGCCCGAAGGCGCCGTCTACCAGGCGGGCACGCTGTCCGGCAACCCGGTCGCAGTCGCCTGCGGCATGGCCACGCTGAAGCTCGTGCAGGCGCCGGGCTTCTACGAGCAGTTGGCGGCGCAAACCGCCAAGCTCGCGCAGGGCTTGCAGGCGGCGGCGCCGCAGGGCATGGCGTTTGCCGCCGACAGCGTGGGAGGGATGTTCGGCCTTTACTTTGCCGCCGACGTGCCGGCGTCCTACGCGCAGGTGATGGCGGCCGACAAGGCACGCTTCAACGCATTTTTCCACGCGATGCTGGACGCCGGCGTTTATTTGGCGCCGTCGGCCTTCGAGGCGGGCTTCGTTTCGATCGCGCACGACAACGCGGTGATCGAGGCCACGCTGGCCGCCGCCCGCGGCGCATTTGCCGCGGTCGCGTAAGGACTTTGGAACTTCGCCGACAGAAGCGGTTCGGAGTGCCCATCATGCGTTATCTGTTATCCCTGCTGCTGGCTGCCGTCGCGTTCGTCGCGCAGGCGCAGCCGCAACGCGTCGACAACGTCGAGGTCGAACTGGTTGCAGCGGCCAATGCGGTCGTTCCCGGCCAGCCGCTGGATGTCGCGCTGCGCATCAAGCACGACCCGCATTGGCACACCTACTGGATCAATCCGGGCGATTCCGGCTTGGCCACACAACTGACCTGGCAACTGCTCGCGGGCTGGAGCGCCGGGCCGATTGAGTGGCCGGCACCCGAGCGCCTGCCAGTCGGGCCGTTGATGAACTTCGGCTACGAGGACGAATTGCTGCTGCCGGTGCGGCTGACGCCGCCGGCCAGCCTTACCGCGGGCGACATGGCCTTCATCGCCGCGCGCGCCGACTGGCTGATGTGCAAGGACGTGTGCATCCCCGGCAGCGCCGAGCTCAAGCTGCAACTACCGATCAAGGCGCAGGCCGAGCCGTCGCAGTGGGCCGCCGCTTTTGCCCGCACCCGCGCGCTGATCCCGCAGCCGGCGACGCTGGCGCAGGCGCAGGCGGCCATCGAGGGCAACCGCATCCGCCTCGCCTTTGCGTCGAGCGGCGCGGCGCCGAAGTCGCTGGAGTTTTTCCCGTTCAAGGAAGGGCAGATCGAGCCCGCCGCGCCGCAGCCGCTGCGTGGCGAAGACGGCAAGTCCGCTTTGTATCTGACCGCAACGCAGCCGGTCGCCGCGGACTTCACGCAACTGCGCGGGGTGCTGGTGGCCGACGGCGGGCCGGCCGCCGCCGACCGCGGCGGCTGGGCAGCGACGATCGAGGTGCCGCTCGCGGCCGGCACCGTCCCTGTGGTGGCCGCGGCGCCCGCCACGGCGGCTGCGACCGCGCCGGCGCCCAGCTCGATCACCTGGCTCGCGGCACTCGCCGGTGCCTTGCTGGGCGGGCTGATCCTGAACCTGATGCCCTGCGTGTTCCCGGTGCTTTCGTTGAAACTGCTCGGGCTGATGCAGCACCAGCGCGCCGACGACGCGGCGCGGCGTGCGCACGTCCCGCTCGCCGCACACGGCGCCGCCTTCACGGTCGGTGTCGTGCTGAGTTTCCTGCTGCTGGCAGGTGCGCTGCTCGCGTTGCGCGCGGGCGGTGCGCAACTGGGCTGGGGCTTCCAACTGCAAACGCCGTGGGTGGTGGCGGCACTGCTGCTGCTGTTCTTCCTGATCGGCCTGAACCTGCTCGGCACCTTCGAGTTCGCCTTCGGCGGCGGCGTTGCCAGCTCGGCGGCGGCGCAGCGGCTGCAAAGCGACAAGGTCTCCGGCAGCTTCTGGACCGGCGTGCTGGCGGTGATCGTCGCCGCGCCCTGCACGGCGCCCTTAATGGGCGCGGCGCTGGGCTTTGCGATGACGCAAAGCACCGCGGTGGCGCTTTCTGTGTTCGCGGCGCTCGGGTTGGGCATGGCGTTGCCCTATTTGCTGCTCACGCTCTTCCCGGCCCTGTTGGCGCGGCTGCCGCGGCCGGGGGTATGGATGGAGCGCTTCAAGCAGGTAATGGCCTACCCGATGTTCGCCACCTGCGTGTGGCTTGCCTGGGTGCTGGCGCAGCAGGTCGGTGTCGATGGGCTGGGGTTGCTGCTCGGCGCACTGGTGCTGACGGGCCTGGCGGCCTGGGCCTTTGGCCTCGCCCAGCGCGGCGGGCGGCGCTGGCGGTGGGTGGCGGCCGTCGCGGCGGTCGGGGCGGTCTACACCGTGTTCCAGACCACTACGGCCGGCGAACCGCCGGTTGCCACGGCGGCGGCCAAGGGCGACTGGCAGCCGTGGTCGCCGGCGACGGTCGAGGCGGCACGCGCCGCGGGGCGGCCGGTGTTCGTCGATTTCACCGCCGCGTGGTGCGTGACCTGCCAGGCCAACAAGCGGCTGGTGCTGACCGCCGAGAGCGTGCAGCGCGCGTTCGCCGACAAGGGCGTGCTGCTGATGCGCGCGGACTGGACCAACCGCGATCCGCAAATCACCGCGGCACTGGCCGAACATGGCCGCAACGGCGTGCCGCTGTACGTGCTGCACGATGCGCGCGGCGGCGCGACCGTGCTACCCGAAATCCTCACCACCGGCCTGGTGCTCGAAGCGCTGGGCAAGCTGTAAACCCACTTTCGATCGGAGCAACGACGATGCGCAAGTTCCTTTTCGCTATGGCCGCTGCAGCGGCCCTGTCCACCGCCCAGGCCGAACCGTTACCGGGCAACGCGGCGCCCGCCTTCACCGCGAGCGACCTCGCCGGCAAACCGGTGAGTCTGGCCGACTACAAGGGCAAGTGGGTGGTGCTCGAATGGACCAACCCCGGCTGCCCATTCGTGCAGAAGCACTATCAGAGCGGCAACATGCAGGGTCTGCAAAAGAAGTACACCGGCGAGGGCGTGGTCTGGCTGGCGATCAACACCACCGCGCCCAGCAGCAGCGACTACCTGAAGCCGGTCGCGCTGGCCGACTGGTTCAAGCAGCAGGGCGCCGCGCCCACGGCCGCTGTGATGGACCCCGACGGCAAGGTCGGCCGCGCCTATAACGCGCGCACCACGCCGCAGATGTTCGTGATCGACCCCGCCGGCAAGATCGTCTACGCCGGTGCCATCGACGACAAGCGCTCGGCCAACGTCGCCGACGTGAAAACGGCGACCAACTACGTCGCGCAAGCGCTTACCGAGGCGCGCGCCGGCAAGCCGGTCAGCGTGGCTTCGACGCAGCCTTACGGGTGTTCGGTCAAGTACCCCTGAGCCGCGCGGCATGAGCGGCGCGGCATGAGCGGCGCGCCGGTTCGCTTCGCCGGCGCGGCACTGTCTGCCGCGGGCGGACGCGCATCGGCCTCGCCTTGGTACGCAGGCACAAGCGCAGGTTATACAGAATATTGTATATTCCGGCCGTGACCAAGCCCGTCGAATTCCGTGGCAGTTCTCTTGCCGATCTGCGCGCTTTCCCCAGCGCAGCGAGGCGCGAGGCCGGCCACCAAATCGATCGGGTGCAAAACGGTCTGGAGCCGGACGATTGGAAGCCCATGCCCGACGTCGGTCGGGGCGCGGCGGAAATCAGGATTTGGGACGCCAGCGGGACGTTTCGGGTGATCTACGTGGCCAAGTTGCCCGCCGCCGTGTACGTGCTTCACTGCTTCCGGAAAAAGACGCAGAAGACCGCCAAGGCCGATCTGGACTTGGCCGCCAAGAGGTACCGCGATTTGTTGAAGGAGATCGGCCGATGAGCAAACGGTTCGCCAGCGTCTGGGACGCGATTGAGGACACGCCGGAAGCCGCGGAGAACATGAAGCTGCGCTCGGCGCTGATGATGGCGCTCAAGGACCACATTGCCCGCGCCGGACTGACGCAGGCGCAGGCTGCCGAGACCCTCGGCGTGACTCAGCCCCGCGTGTCGGATCTGACGCGCGGCAAGATCGACCTGTTCGGGCTGGATGCGCTGGTCAACATGGCGGCTGCGGCCGGGTTGCGCATCGATCTGCGGATCACCCGCGCTGCCGCCAGCCGGACGGTCGGTGGCCGGCGCGCGCCAGCGGCGCGATCCGCAAGGCGAGCCGCCAACACTGCCACCACTTCGGCCGCGGTTCGCTGAGCCTGCGCATGCTGCGCGTACTCCCACGAACATCCGCACCACCGGCGCGACTCACCCGCGGACGAAGACCCAGCGCAACAACTCGTCGTGCACGGCGGCGGCGGCGGGCGCATTGGGGTGATTGATGATCGACACGACGACATAGCGCCGGCCGCTGGCGGCCAGCAGGGTGCCGGCAATCGCACGCACGTCGTTGAGCATGCCGGTCTTGATGTGCGCAAAGCCGGCAGCGCCGTTGCGCTTGCGCATCGTGCCGTCCACGCCGACCAGCGGCAGCGACGAAAAAAACTCCGGCATCAGCGGGCTGCCAAACGCGTGCACGAGCAACGCGGCCAGGTTGGCGGATGCAATCCGCTCGCTACGCGACAGGCCCGAGCCGTTGTCCAGTACCAGCTCCGGCATCGCCAGGCCGACGTCGGCCAGCCAGGTGGTCACCCGCTGTTGCGCGGCGGCGAGGCTGGCCGGCTCGCCGTTGGGCCCGCGGCCGAGCGTCAGGAAAAGTTGCCGCGTCATCACGTTGTTGCTGAACTTGTTGATGTGGCAGATCGTCTCGGCCAGCGTCTCCGACTCGTGCGTGGCCAGCACGCGCGCCCCGGCCGGAGCGGTGCCGTCGCGCACCTGGCCGCTCCAGATCCCGCCCGCTTGCTCCCACAGCGCGCGGAAAGCCGCGGCCACGTAGTCCGTGTGCGACAACAGGCTCACGTGCCAGTGCTGCTCGCCGCAGGCTAGCGGGTAGGCGCCGCCGAAGCGCGGCGCCAGCGGCGCAGAGAAGTCCGCCTTGATCTTCTCGCGCCAGTCGCCGCAGGGGCCGTCGGCGGCGCGCAGCGTGGCCGGCAGCTTCATCCCCGCCAGCGCCGGCAGCGTGCGCAGGCGCACGAGCTTCGCCTGCGGGTCGGGCACGAAGGTGAAGGTCACCGCCTTGTAGTTGACGAGCAGCGCATCCGGCCCGGCGTTGTACGGCCGCAGCGCCTCGCCGTCGAAGGCGGCCGGGTTGTGCGCGATCGGCGCGAAGGCGCTTTTGTCCAGCACCAGGTCGCCACGCAGTTCGCGCAGCCCTAGCCCGCGCAACTGCTGCACCAGCAGCCACAGGTCTTCGATCACCAGTTGCGGGTCGCCGCTGCCGCGCAGGATGAGGTCGCCGGCCAGTGCATCGCCCTGCTGCGGCGCAGCCGTCAGCGCCTCGGTGCGCCACACGTAGGTCGGCCCGAGCAGGTTCAGCGCCGCGTAGGTGGTGACGAGCTTCATCGTCGAGGCCGGGTTCATCGGCCGGGTCTCGTTGACCGCCAGCGTCAGCCCGGGCGGCGCCAGCGGTTGCACGACGATGGACACCGCCGTCGCTGGCACGTTGGCGGCCTTCAGGGCCGCGGCGACGGGTTCCGGCGGCGCGCGTTCCTGCGCGGCCGCGGTGGTAGCGACGAGCAGGAACAGAGAAAAGAACAGGCTCCGCATCACGTGCTGTACTTTAGCCCCGCGTCAACTGCAGCTGGGTGCAGTAGTCGTCCATTGGCCGGCTCTTTGCGGCGCCGCGTCGAGGCTGCTCTTGGGCTTGCGGTCAAGGCAACATCCGCTCCGTCAATCCGAATTCGGCCGTGGGCGACCAAAACGACACACCAGCGTCAGAATCCGAGGCCCCCGCAATTGAAGCGTAGGCGCCGCTGTCATCGCCCGGGGCCGAAGCGCCTGTCGAGGCCATCGGCCATTGTGCGATGGATTCGAACATAAGGTCGTGCAAGCTCGGTACCGACACCCCTGCATTGAACGAGTCGGGGCCGGAAGGCGCAGCGGAGGCCGAGAGTATCGACAGGTCGATCGATGGCTCGGACAGATCGACGCCGAGCATGGACGTGGGCGCCATGCTCGCGGCGCCCGGTGCGGAGAGGGCCTGAGCCGCCTGCGTCGAAGCCGCCGACGCCGCACCGACGTCGAACCCGTAAATCAAGTGCACCGCGCCGAGATCGGTACCGGACGATGAGGTTGGATTGTCCCAACCCGGCGCGCCGAGAATGAGATCGTCATAACCGTCGCGATTGACGTCCCCGGCCCAGGCGACGGCGTAGCCCAGCTGATCGCCCGATGTCTCGCCGCTGATCTTGAATCCGTCGGTCGGTGCGAGGTTGGCCAGATCGAACCGCATTCGCCCCTGGCTGTCCACGCTACCGATACCGTTGGCTCGCCCAAACAGGACGTACGCCGCACCGCTGTTGCCCGCGCTCGTTGTCGTTCCGACGATGAGATCGTCGAAGCCGTCGCCGTTGAAGTCGCCGCCGCCGGCGACCGAAACGCCCAACTGATCCACCGCCGCGGCGCCGCCGATGACGAATCCCGCTGACGGCGCCAAGGAGCCCAAGCGCAGGACCGCGCGCCCGGCGCCGTCGATCGTCGTCGCGAAGTCGCCTCCGGAGGTGGCGCTGCGACCAAAGACGACATACACCTCGCCATGGTTGGAATCGATGGCGTTGTTGGGGTCGCCGCGCGGCGCGCTGACGACGATGTCGTCGATACCATCGCCGTTGACGTCGCCGGCGGGTGCAACGGCAGCACCGAGCTGATCGGCACCACCGTCGGCCGCCAGAACGAAGCCTGCAACCGGCGAAAGGGAGGCGAGGCCCAGGGTCGACACCGGGGCGGCTGCGCTGCCGAACAGCACGAAAGCACCCCCGCCGCCGGTGAGGGTTGGGGCGCCAAGGAGCAGATCGTCGATGCCGTCGCTATTCAGATCGAACCCGCCAGCCATCGACGGGCTGCGCGTGCCTGCCAACCCAGTGATCGTCGATGCAACAGGCAGTGCGAGGGTCCCTGTCGTCCCCAGAAGCAGGACGGCGGAGCTGCCGCCGGACGACAACACCACGTCGGCGAACCCATCGGCGTTGAAATCGCCGGCCGCCGCAAACTCGCCCAGCGTCGCCGACAGGCGCTGCGCCCCGGCGGTCGTCGTTGACAGGCCAATCGATTGGTCCGCGGCCACGGGGCGCCCGTAAACCAGATAGCTGCCGTTACCTTGCCCGCCAAGCAACAGGTCGTCGTAGCCGTCGGCGTTGACGTCACCCGCCGCAGCGACGCTGGCGCCAAATCGGAACCCCGACAACGAATTGGAGAAACTGACTTGAAGGTGCTCGCCCCCTTCGCCGGCCTGGCCGCGACTGGTATTGATGATCGACTCGAAGCGAAAGCCCGCCAGTCCCAGCGTCATCACCACACTGCCGGCGGATGACGTAGAGCCGAGCGCCGGTGCTGCCATCAGAAAGTCGTCAGTGCCGTCGCCATTGAAGTCGAAGCTGCCTGCCAGTGCAGCGCCCGTCCAGGCGCCCGAGCTGCGACTCCACGGAGCGCTGAACGGCTGCCCGCTCCCATCGGCGCGGCCGCCCTCAAACGGCGTGCTGCGCGACACGTCGAAGCTGCCGTTGACGATGCCGCGGTCGATCACCAGCGCCAGGTCGCGCGCGATGGTGCTGCCGTCGGCGAGGGTAGCCGTCGCCCGCACCGAGTAGCTGCCGTCCTGCGCATAGGCACTGGCCCGCGTGACCTGCTGCTGGGCCCCAGTGCCGGTGACGGTCTGCGTCGTGCCGTCGCCCCAGGCGATGACAACCGCGGCGCCCGCCTGTGCGGTGAACACCAGGGTGGGTGTGGCGTCCGCCGTAAAGCGATCGTTGGCCGAGACACCGGTGTCGCTAGATTGCAGCAGATCGACGGTCGACAGGCCGCCGCTGCTGGCACCCGCGAAGACGATCTGGGGGCCGCTGCCGTCGACCCCCTGGATCAGCAACTGGGCGCTGCCGCGCAGCGTGCTGCGATACTCGACTCCACCCAGCGTCACGGTGGTCGGTGTACTCCAGCCGTTTTCGTCGATGCGGACGATGTCGTTTGCGCTGCCGCGGACGGTGAGCGTGGTCAACCCGTTGGCGCGATCGTCCGACACTCCCAACACAGCGAGGGAGTCGAGCGCCAGCGTCGCGGCGCCCGCCCCGCTCAGGTCGATGGTTTCGATCGATTGCAAGCGCTCGGCGCCGAGGTGCAGGGTGCCCGCGCCACCGAAGGCCAATGTGTCGAGGCCGCCGCCGCCGTCGGCGCGCAGGAAGCTCGCATCACCGACGCTCAGCAGATCGTTGCCGGCGCCGCCGCGCAGCACGTCGGCGCCACCGCCCCCGCTCAGGCTGTCGTTGCCGGCACCGCCGATCAGTATCTCGGCGCTGCCGGTGCCCGCGGTGACGACCTGACGGGTGAAGTCGGCGCCAAATACGACCCAGGCGCGGCCGGAGTCGGCGCCATCGTCGTCGCGCTGGTTGGCGGCGACGATGAGATCGTCGTAGCCGTCGCCGTTGATGTCGCCGCCCGCCGCGACCTCGCTGCCGACAAACCCGTTACCGACTCCCCCGTACAAGCTCAGCCCCTCGGCGGGATCGAAGTCGATACGGCGCCCCTGCACGATCGTTCCAAACTGCGCCCGGTCGGCGCGTCCGAACAGGACATAGGCCGCGCCGGTGTAGCCCGTCGCGCCGTTGTTTTGCGCGCCGACCAGCAGGTCGGCAAAGCCGTCGCCATTAACGTCGCCGGCCCAAGACAAACTTGAGCCGAGGCTGTCGCCGACGAACTCGCCTTCCAGCGCAAAGCCCTGGTTGGGCGTCATCGAGGCGACATCCAACACCCGCCGTCCGGCGGCGTCGACACTGCCGAGAGTGCCGCCGAACACGACGTACACGGCCTGCGATCCGAGGTTGTACTACGACACGGTGC
>JAJTHJ010000147.1 GCA_021298875.1 Burkholderiales bacterium
AACGCGAGTCTGGCGCCGATCGTCGCCTACCTGCAGGCCAACGCCGGTGCGAAGGCGGTGATCTCCGGCTTCCACGATCCGACCGGCAACCGCGACGCGAACCAAGATCTCGCGAAGAACCGCGCCAAGGCCGTGCGCGAGCAGTTGAAGGCGGCCGGCATCGCCGAGGATCGGATCGTCCTGCAAAAGCCGCAGGAAACGACCGGCACCGGTACCGACCCCGAAGCGCGACGGGTGGAAGTCAGCGTGCAACCGTAAGTCTGTGGTGCAAGCAGCGGTCGCGCTTGCCGCGCGACCGCTTTGCGCAGCAAACTCCCCGACCTGGGCTACATGAGGGGAAGCGATGAGCACACACGGCCGCGAGCTGCTGCAAGCCCTGCGCAGTTTCGAGAAAGGCAAGATCGTCTCCGCGCGCGAGGCGGTGCAACTGATTCAGGACGGCGACACCATCGCCACCGGCGGCTTCGTCGGCATCGGCTTTGCGGAGAACATCGCGGTCGCGCTCGAACAACGCTTCATGGAGTCGAGCGAGAAAGACCCGGACGGCGTGGGCCACCCGTCGGGCCTGACGCTGGTGTACGCCGCCGGCCAAGGCGACGGCAAGGAGCGGGGGTTGAATCACCTCGGCCATGCGGGGCTGGTCAAGCGCGTGGTCGGCGGCCACTGGGGGTTGGTGCCCGCGCTACAGCGGCTCGCGGTCGCCGGCCAGTGCGAGGCCTACAACCTGCCGCAGGGCGTGATCACGCATCTGTTCCGCGACATCGCGGCCGGCAAGCCGGGGCATCTGTCGCGGATCGGCCTGGGCACCTTCGTCGATCCGCGGTTGGGCGGCGGCAAGATCAACGCGGCCACCACCGCCGATCTGGTCAGTGTCATGCAGATCGACGGCGAGGAATATCTGTTCTACAAAGCCTTCCCCATCGAAGTCGGCATCGTCCGTGGCACCACCGCCGACGTGGACGGCAACATCACGATGGAAAAAGAGGCGCTGACCCTGGAGGCGCTCGCCATCGCGATGGCCGCGCGCAACTCGGGTGGCATCGTGATCGTGCAGGTCGAGCGGATCGCCGAGCGTGGCTCGCTAAACCCGCGCCACGTCAAGATCCCCGGCGTGCTGGTGGACTGCGTGGTGGTTGCGGAGAAACCTGAGTACCACATGCAGACCTTCGCCGAGCCGTACAGCCCGGCCTTCGCCGGCGAGATTCGCGTGCCGGCCTCGCACATCGCGCCAATGCCGATGAGCGAGCGCAAGATCATCGCCCGCCGCGCCGCGTTGGAGTTGGCCGCCAATAGCGTGGTCAACCTGGGCATCGGCATGCCCGAAGGCGTGTCCGGTGTGGCCGCCGAAGAAAAGGTGCTCGACCTGATGACGCTGACCGCCGAGCCGGGCGTGGTCGGCGGCGTGCCGGCCTCGGGGCTTAACTTCGGTGCCGCGATCAACACGCAGGCGATCATCGACCAGCCCTACCAGTTCGACTTCTACGACGGCGGGGGGCTCGACCTCGCCTTCCTGGGACTAGCGCAAGCCGACCGCGAAGGCAATCTCAACGTCAGCAAGTTCGGCCCGCGGCTGGCGGGGGCGGGCGGCTTCATCAACATCTCGCAGTCGGCCAAGCGGCTGGTGTTCGTCGGCACCTTCACCGCCGGCGATCTGCGCGTGCAGGTCGCGGACGGCATGCTCACCATCGTCAACGACACCGGGCCGATCAAGTTCGTGCGCGAGGTCGAACACCGTACCTTCTCCGGCGCCTACGCCAACAAGCGCGGCCAGCCGGTGCTGTACGTGACCGAGCGCTGCGTGTTCAAGCTCGCGCCCGACGGGCTGGAGTTGATCGAAGTCGCCCCCGGCGTGGACGTCGAGCGCGACATCCTGGCGCGGATGGAGTTCAAGCCGATCATCCGCGGCGAGCCGAAGCTGATGGACGCGGCGATCTTCGGCGACGGGCCGATGGGCCTGCGCGAGCGGATGCTGGTCATTCCGCTTGCTGCGCGCCTCACCTTCGACGCCGAGACCAACGTGCTCTTCATCAACTTCGAGCGGCTGGCGGTGCGCGCGCAGGCGGACGTCGACGCGATCGAGCGCGAGATCGGCGCCCTGCTCGGCAAGATCGCGCACCGCGTCTACGCGATCGTCAACTACGACCACTTCACGCTGGCGCCGGAGATCGAGGACAGCTACGCCGCGATGGTCAAGCGGCTGACCGAGCGTTACTACTGGGGCGTGAGTCGCTACGGCACCTCGGGCTTCCTGCGCGCCAAGCTCGGCAGAGCGCTTGCCGAGCGCGGCGTGGCGCCGCACATCTACGAGTCCGCGCACGACGCGCTGGCGCACGTGAGGGATGCGTGATCGTGCCCCCGCGCTACCCGTCCCGTCATGGGCGCGGCGGTGCAAACATTGCGGCGACGTTGGCAGCAATGCTCTCGGCAAGCGCCCCGAGCGATTCCCGAAAATCGGCCACGGCGGTTGGGGTCAATGCGGGTTTAGCCGCATCGTCGGGATCGAGCCACCGGCTTGGCTTTAGAGATACATAGGGGGAGTCGAAGCTTCGCGAGTCGAGAAAGCTCGGTTCGGGTGTGTACGCAAGCGAGCGCGAAGCGACCACCGAACGTTCGGGCAGCAGCATGGTTGCAGTCATTCCGACGAAGTAGGAGAAGCCCCAGTTCATTCTGGCCAGCAACCCCAAACCTATCGGTTCGCCGGCCAAACTCTCCGTCGAACGCTGGACCGGCCACACCGCAATCAGGCAGCCAAAGCCTTGATTCACCGCGCTTTCGCGAATGGCCGTCCAGCGAGTCTCCCAGTATCCCGCGCTGGAGTCGAACCTTCCGGAGAGCTGTTTCTCCGTCAGAGGGAGATAGCGCAAGCCGGCCTGTTCCTTGAG
>JAJTHJ010000121.1 GCA_021298875.1 Burkholderiales bacterium
ACCAGCACGTTGGTGCTGGAGCCTTCGGTGAGCCAGCCGTCGCGCAGCATCACGGTTTCGCTGGCGTTGTGCTCGACCGCGTACTGCTTCATCAGCACGTTGCCGAGCAGCGACACGCTTTTGATGTCGCAATGCAGCCAGCGCTCGTCGGCGTGCGTGACCACCGCGATGCCCTGCTCGATCTGCTCGCGCGGAATCGGCGCCCACGGCGTGCTCATCGCAAACACGGTCGGCGTCACGCCCGCGGGAAACGGATGGTCGCGTCGCGCCACGCCGCGCGTGACTTGCAGGTAAAACGACTGCCGCGGCCACGCCGCGTTACGCGCGATGCTTTCCGCCAGCAGCCGCTGCCAGCCGTCCAGGTCGAACGGGTTGGCGATGCGCACCGCTGCGAGGCTTCTCGCCAGCCGCTCGAAGTGCTCGCGCGCGCGGAATGGGCCGCTGCGACCTGGTGCGACCTCATCGACCGGGATCACCTCGTACACGCCGTCGCCGAAGATGAAGCCGCGATCGAGCACCGGGATGCGCGCGTCTTTCAGCGGCAGCCACTCGCCGTTCAGGTAACAGGTTGCGTCTTGCCAGTCCATGGTTGTCGCGCTGGGTCCGAGCCAGCCGCCACGATAGCGGCTTTGCCGCGGTCGTGTGGCCGAGGCGGCGCGGCCACCGGCCGTCAACGCCCGCGCAATTCGCGCAGGTAAGACTCGGCGGCGGTCGCATCGATCGCGCCGGCGAGCAGGCGCTCGGCCCGGCGCAACGCCTCGGCCAGCTCTTCGGCGCTGCGACAGGCTTCGATGCGCGCGGCCATACCGTCGGCCTCCGGGCCGAGCCGCTCGATCAACCCGCGCGCGGCGCGGCGCTTCGCTTCTTCCAGCGACAGCAGTAGTCGCTCACTGCCGCCTTCGCGCGCCGGCGGCGGCGCCGGTCCAGCCGGTGCGACCACGCCGCCCACGGCCTCGACAAAGCCGAGCTGTTGCAGTTCGTCGAGCACGCTGTCGATCTGCCCGGGCGGCGCCAGCGGGGTCAGCTCGCGCACGCTGCGCTTGCCGTCGACCATGATCAGTACCCGCCGCGCGATGGCCGAGATCGCATTGCTGCGCTGGGCGACTTCTGCGCTGCCCTTGGCCGTCTTGGCAAACACTGCTGCTGCTTCTGCCATTGCCTGTCCGTCTGCGCGGGGTGTGACTGCGCGCGCGCCTTGTAGCCTCTTCAGTCGGCGCCGTCAATCGAACCCGCGCCGCGCACGTGGCGCGCCACCAGGGTCTTGAGCAGCGTCAGCCGGCGGTGAAAGAAGTGATCGGCCCCCGGCACCACCACCACCGGCGCCTCCAACGGCCGCGCCCAAGCGAGCACGTCGGCCAGCGGGATCGTCTCGTCGAACTCGCCGTGCACGAGCAAGGCGTCGGCGGGCACCGCCGGCATCGGCCACTTGCCGGCAGCAATGCCAACAAGCACAAGCTGTGCCGGCGCCATGCCCTGTGCCGTCAGTGCCGCCGCCTGCGCGGCGACGAAGCTGCCGAACGAGAACCCCGCCAAGGCGAGCGGCAGTGCCGCGCCGCGCTCGACCCAGCCGCGCGCCGCCTGCGCCACGAGGAGAAAGTCCTCCGTCTCGCCGCGCCCGTGGTCGTGCGTACCGGCGCTGGCGCCGACGCCGCGGAAGTTGGGCCGCACCGCCAGCCAACCCAGCCCGGCAAAGGCGCGCGCCAATGTGGCCGCCACCTTGTTGTCGAGTGTGCCGCCGTACAGCGGATGCGGGTGGCCGATGCAGGCGATGCCGAGCGGCGCTGCGGCCGTGGGCCAGTCGAGCGCGACCTCGATCGCGCCAGCGCCGCCCGCCAGCGTGCGCCGCTCGGAGCGCGGCGTCATCGCAGCCGCAGCCGCTCGACCGGTTCGCCGCGCGCCAGGTGCGACTCGACGATCTCGTCGACGTCCTGCCGGTCCACGTAGGTGTACCAGGTGCCTTCGGGGTAAACGACAAGACAAGGCCCCTCGTCGCAGCGATCTAGGCAGCCGGCCTTGTTGACGCGCACCTTGCCGGCGCCGTTCAAGCCCAGTTCCTTGATCCGCCGCTTGGCGTGCTCCTGCATTGCCGCGGCGTCGTGCGTGGCGCAGCAGGCGCGGCCGTCGTCGCGCTGGTTGAGGCAGAAGAAGACGTGGCGCTGGTAGTAGCTCATCGCGGCGGGGCACAGACGCAGGCAAGGCACGCAAGTCTATCGGCTGGACGCGCGGCGCAACCCCTGCGCAAGCAGGGCAAGCAGCAGCGCAAAGGGCCAGCCGGAGGCGAGCCACTCCGCCGCCGCGTTGAAGTGCGCCAGCCGGCCCGAGCGCCACTGCGCCATCCAGCTGGCGAAGTACGGGTTGTCCGGCACGACGGCCACCGACGCCAGCAACACGGCCGTGGCCAGCAGTGCCGCGGCCGCCAGCGCCGCCGGCCGGCCGCTCGCTGCGGCGACGAGCGCCAGCCCGCCGAGCGCGAGTCCGCTGGCCGCGCCGGGGGTAAGCCAGGCCCACAGATGCTCCGGCCCGAAGCGCAGGCCGTAGCCCACCGCCTTGACCGCCAGTGCAGCGGCGATCAGCGCGGCGAGCAGCCGCAGCCGCGGTGCGCGCGGCTGCATCGCGCTGGCCAGCGCGAGTCCGGCCGCAAGCAGCCCGGCAGTGCTGACGACAGCCTCCGCCAGGCGGAAGTCCGCTGGCTGCCAAGCGCCGCGGTCCGGCAGGAAGTCCAGGCCCTGTGCACGCGCCCAGCCGAGCGCGGCGCCGTCGCCCCAACCGAGGCCGAAGAGCATCGGCGTGGGATGCAGTTGCGCCAGCGGCCACAGCGCGGCCAGCAACAGCAGCGGCGTGGCTGCGTCGGTAAACCAGGCGCGCCGCCAGCGGCGCAGGCGCCCGCGCTCGATCAGCCCCGCCGCCGCCGGTGCCGCGAGCAGTGCCCCGGCCGCCGCCCCGGCCGTGTTGGTCAGCCAATCGACGTTGGAGGCCACCCGCGCCGGCAGGAACGTCTGCAACGCCTCGATGCCGGCCGACAGCAACGCTGCCGCCGCGCTGGCCAGCGCCACCGCGGCCAGCCCGCGCAGCCGCGGATACAGCGCCAGCACCGCCAGTGCGCCGAGCGGTGCGTAAGCCAGCACGTTGACGCCAAGGTCGAAACCGGTGACGTAGCGCGGCCACGGCGCAGTGACGAAAGCCAAGGGGTCGAGGCCGCGGTCCTGCCAACCGGACCACGGCGCCAGGCTGGCGTAGACGACGAGCAGCGCAAACGCGGCAAGCGCGGCGCGCGCCAGCGGCGATCCGCCGGCAGTGGAGGGGCAATGAGTCGCAGACACGGCAGGGCGGCGCGCGCTCGGCGCGCGCACCCCGATGGTAAATTGCCCTGCACGATTCCCCGTCCCCGCCGCCGACCGGCATGGCCCCGACTCCCAGCTCCGTCCCGACCGAGCGCCAGCGCGCCGCATTCATCACGCCGCTGGACGCTACGGCGTTGGTGGCGGCGCTGGGCGGCGACTGCGCCGTGCAGGTGGCGCTGCGCACCGGCTCGACCAACGCCGACCTGCTGGCGCTGGCGCGCGCCGCCGCGCCGGCGCGGCCGGTGCTGCGCGCCACGCTGGAGCAAACCACCGGCCGCGGCCGACTCGGCCGCCGCTGGAGCACGCCGCCCGGCGCGGCGCTGCTGTTTTCGCTCGCCGTACCGCTGCCCGCCGCGGCGGCGCCGGCCGCCTCGCTGGTGGCGGGCCTGGCCGTGGCCGAGGTGTTGCACGACGCCGGCGTGCGCGTGCAGGTCAAGTGGCCGAACGACCTGCTGCTCGGCGCCGGCAAGCTCGCCGGCATCCTGGTCGAGTTGGCCACCGCCGCCGACGGCGCGCGCACGCTGGTGGTCGGGGTCGGGCTCAACCTGTGGTGCAGCGAGGCGCAGCGGGCCGAGGTCGGCCGCCCGCTGGCAGCGCTCGCCGATGTGTTGCCGCTGGCCACGCTCGCCGCGCAGCGCGAGGCCTGGCTGGCGCGGCTGGCGCGCGCGCTGCTCGCGGCGCTGCGGCGCTTTGCCGTGGAGGGTTTCGTGCCGTTTCACGCCCGCTACATGCGGCATTTGGCCTGGCACGAAGCCGAGGTCGAACTGACCGAGCACGAGGCGCGCGTGGCCCGCGGCACGCTGCGCGGCGTCGATGGCGATGGGCGCCTGCTGGTCGAGGTCAAGGGGCGGCTGGCGGCCTTCGTCGCCGGCGAGTTGTCGCTGCGGCCGGCGGTTCCGGCGGTGGCGTGAAGGTCGCGGCATGAGTTGGCTCGTCATCGACGCCGGCAACACGGCGATCAAATGGGCGCGCAGCGGCACTTCTGGACGGCAATTCGTCGGCGGCGGCGTGCAGGCGACGGGCGAGGGCGGCAGCGCCGTGCCGCGGCTGATCGAGGCTTGGGCCCAGCCCGTGCCGACCGCCGCTTTTGGCGTGTGCGTGACCGACGAGCGCACCCGCGCGTCGATCGAGGCGGCCGTGGCGAGCGTCGCATCGGTACCGCTGCAGTGGTTCGGCGCCGCGGCGGCGTTCGTCGGACGCGGGCCGGCGGCGGGCGTGGAACTCTTCAACGGCTATCGCGATCCGGCGCAACTGGGCGCCGACCGCTGGCATGCGCTGATCGCCGCCTGTACGCAATACCGCGGCGAACCGCTGCTGGTGGTGGGCGCCGGCACGGCGACCACGGTCGACAGCATCGTCAATGGCGGCGGCGCGGCGCGCTTCATCGGCGGACTGATCGCCCCCGGCTATGCACTGATGCGCGCCAGCCTCGCCCAGGGCACGGCGCGCCTGCCGCTGGCGCAGGGCCAGGCGGTGCGCTTTGCCGACAACACCGACGACGCGATCGCCACCGGCGTGCACTGCGCGCAACTCGGACTGCTCGAGCATCAGGCGCGCAAGATGGCCGAGGAGCGCAAGCTGCGCGGGCTGCCGCCGGCGCGGCTGGTGCTGACGGGCGGGGCGCGCCAGCAGCTGCACGGGCCGCTGGCACGTTCGCTGCGCGGCGACGGCACCGTGCGCGAGGTCAGCGTCGAAGATAACCTCGTGCTGCGCGGCGTGGCGCTGCGGGCGCACGCCGAGCAGGCGCGGGCCGGTGCGGAATGAGGCTGCTTGCCTTGGTGCTGTTGCTGGCCAACGTGCTCGCCTGGGCGTGGTGGCAGGGCTTGCTCGGCGTGCCGGCGCGCGGCGGCGGCGAGCCGCAGCGGACGGCCGCGCAGGTGGCGCCGGAGCGACTGCGGCTGCTGTCGGCGGCGGAGCTGGAGGCGACGCGCGAGCGCTCACGCCGCCAGGGCGACCCGCTGGCGGCGATCGACTTTTCCGCCGGTATCGCCTGTCTCGAACTGGGCGACTTCGCCGAGCCCGCCGCCGGCGACGTACGCACGCGCGCGGCAACGCTCGGCTTCGGCGACCGCCTCGTACTGCGCGAGATGCAAAGCCCAGGCTGGACGCTGGTGGTACTGCCGCCGGCGCGCACGCGCGCCGACGGGGAGCGCCAACTCGCCGCCGCGCGCAAGCAGGGCGTGCGTGGCGCCTGGCTGATCGACGATGCCGGCGCACTGCGTTGGGCGGTGGCTTTGGGCGCGTTTCGCACCGGCGAGGCGGCGCGGCTGCATCTGGCCGTGGTTGAAAAGCTCGGCCTCAAGGAGGCGCGCGTGGTGCCGGCCCCGGCCACCGTGCCTGCGCTGCGTCTGCGCATCGAGGCGGCCGACCCTGAGGTCGGCGCGCAACTCGCGGCGCTCGGACGGGATTTTCCCGGCAGCCGGCTGGCGGCGTGTGGCAACTGACTGGTTGGTTAGACTTCACAGCCACTACAGTCTGTCCATGCCGATACCAACGCTCCAGCCGAACGGGCTCTTGCCGACTGGGGTACACGAGTGCTCACTGGAAGACATCAGTGCGCACTTCACTTGGAATGACCACAGGTCAGGACTCTTTCGTCGCTTCCTGAACTTCCTCGACGCGGAGCTAAAGCCGCAGTTTCCGTACCCCATCTACTTCGATGTGTTCTGGTTGAGTATTTCCCCGACAGTCGGGTCTTTTGGGGCGGTGCAGTTTAGGCGGTCAGTGCGGCGGCGGTTTCCTCCTTTC
>JAJTHJ010000230.1 GCA_021298875.1 Burkholderiales bacterium
CGCATTGGGCAGCACCCGCAGCAGCTTGGCGACGACACCCATCTGCCACGGGATGGTCGCGTAGCTGCGCCCGCGGTTGATCGCGCGTACCGCGCGGCGGGCGAAGTCGCCGGGGTCGAGCAAAAAGGGCATTGCATAGCGGTTCTTGGCGGTCAGCGGCGTGCGGACGAAGCCGGGGCTGATCGTCTGCACCCTCACGCCAAAGCGCGCGAGTTCCACGCGCAGGCTTTCGCAGTAGGTGATCACCGCAGACTTGGACGCGCAGTACGCCTCCGACCCCGGCAGGCCGCGGATGCCGGCCACGCTGCCGATGCCGACCAGCTGCCCCCGCCCGCGCGCGCGCATCGGGCCGATGAAGGGGTGGAAGGTGGTGGCGAGCGCCAGCACGTTGACGTCGAACACCTCGCGAAAACTGTCGAGGTCTTCGTGGTACTCGGTCAGCACGCCGACCGAGATGCCGGCGTTGGCGATCACCACGTCGGCGCCGCCGGTGGCGGCTTCGAACTCGCGCGCGGCGGCGATCAGCGCGTCGCGGTCGGTCACGTCCACCGCGTAGGCGTGGTGCGTGCCGGGCAGTCGTGCGCGCAGTTCGTCGAGCAGGCTTTGCCGGCGCGCCACCAGCCCGAGCGTCGCGCCGCGCGCGGCGTAGACCTTCGCCAGCTCGGCGCCGATGCCGCTGGAGGCGCCGGTGAGGAAGACGTTCATCTCGAGTCGGGCGTCACTGTCCCGACCCCCGCTTACTTCTTCCTGGCCGTGGCGACCAGGTAGTCCATCACCGCGGCGGTCGCGGCCGGGCCTTCGCGCTGCTGCTGCACCAGGTACTTGCCGTTGATCGCCACCGACGGCGTGCCTTCGATCTTGTAGGCGCGCCAGATCTGGCCGGCGCGTGCAGACTTGGTGTTGACGGAAAACGAGTTGTAGTTGTCGAGCCAGGCCTTGCGGTCGATGCCTTGCGCAGCCATGAAGTCGGCGATCTCGTTGGGATCGACGAGCTTGCGCCGGTCGATCTGGATCGCGCGGAAGACCTTGTCGTGCAGGTCCAGCCGGCCCATCTGTTCGAGCGTGAAGTAAATCTTAGTGTGCGGCAGTGTGCTGCCGTCCCAGTTGATCGGGATGCGCTTGAAGTCGATCGCGCCGCCCTGCTTCTTGACCCAGGCCTCCAGCTCAGGGGTGAAGCGGTAGCAATGCGGGCAGCTGTACTGGAAGAACTCCAGCACCTCGACCTTGCCGCCGCTTTCGGTCGGTTGCGGCGGGCGCACGAGTTGGTACTGCTGGCCCTCGACGGGAGCCTTCGGTTGGGCCAGCGCCAGCGCGGGCAGCGCGGCGGCGGAGATCACGATCTGGCGGCGGATGATGCGAGTCGTCATGGTCGTTGCTTTAGTCGGTGGCGTTGGAGCGCTACTTGATCGGGATGATCTGCGTGGGAATGCCGTCGTCGTTGACTTGCTTCTGCACGCGTTCGACTTCGGCCTTCTGACCATAAGGGCCAAGCCGCACGCGGTAAAAGGTGTTGCCGCCCGTTTCCACCGGGTAGATGGTGGCATCCAGCCCCAGCAGCGCCAGCCGCGCGCGCATGCTGTCGGCATCCTCGGGCTGGCGGAAGGCGCCGGCTTGCAGCATGTAGCGGGCGCTCTCGGCGGCGGCTTTGGTTTCGTCGGCCTTGGCGGGTTCCGCGGCCGGTTCAACGTTGGCCTTGGCAGCCTCGGCCGGGGTCACGGGCGCCGGCCCCGGCTGCTGCGCGGACAGCGGCTTGTTGGGATCGGGCAGCTTGCCGTCGGCGCCGGGGTTGATGTTCTCGGTCGGGCGCTTGACCTTTTCCACGAACGGCACCGGCGCCTTTGTGATGTACAGCGCCACCAAGGCGGCGATGGCCAGCCCGATCACCAGGCCGATCACGATGCCGATAAACGTGCCGCCGCGTTGTCGGTGTGCGTTGCTCACATCTTCTCCGGGGCGGACACACCCAACAGCGTCAATCCGTTGCGCAAGACCTGCCGGGTGGCCAGCAGCAGCGCCAACCGTGCATTCCGCAGGTCGGCATCGTCCACCAAAATGCGCTCGGCATTGTAGTTAGCGTGAAAGTCCGCCGCGAGGTCCTTCAGGTAGAACGCGACCAGGTGTGGGGCCATTTGTTCCGCCGCCTCGCGCAGAAGTTCCGGAAACTCCGCCAGCCGCGCGGCGAGCGCCAGTTCCTTGGCGCCGCTCAACGGCGCCAGCGACACATGCAGCGCCGCGTCCTCGTCGAGCGTCACGCCCGCGGCCGCGGCCTGCGCCAGCACCGAGCAGGTCCGCGCATGCGCGTACTGCACGTAGTACACGGGGTTGTCCTCGCTTTGCGAGAGCGCCAAGTCCACGTCGAACACGAACTCGGTATCCGCCTTGCGCGAGGCGAGAAAAAACCGCACCGCGTCGCGCCCGACCCAGTCCAGCAGGTCGCGCAGCGTCACGTAGCTGCCGGCGCGCTTGGACATTTTCACTTCCTCGCCGGCACGCATCACCCGCACCATCTTGTGCAACAGATAGGACGGGAAGCCCGCCGGCGCATCGATGCCCAGCACGGGTGCCGCCGCCCGCACCCCGGCGCGCACGCGCGCCACCGTGCCGTAGTGGTCGGAGCCCTGCACGTCGATCACCAAGTGGTACCCGCGTTGCAGCTTGGCGAGGTGATAGGCCACGTCCGGCACGAGGTAGGTGTAGGTGCCGTCGGACTTGCGCATCACGCGGTCTTTGTCGTCGGCAGCCGGGCCGCCGTCACCGGCGATGTCGGCGATCTCCGTCGTGCGCAGCCACAGCGCGCCATCTGCCTCGAAGGTCTTGCCGGAGGCCACCAGCGCGCGCACGGCGGCCTCCACCTTGCCGTCGGTGTACAGCGACGACTCCAGGTAGAAGTGGTCGAAGGCCACGCCAAAGGCCGCGAGGTCCATGTCCTGCTCGTGGCGCAGACAGGCCACTGCAAAGTCGCGCAGATTGGCCAGATCGTCCGCGTTGCCGCTGGCGCGCACCGCGCGGCCGTCGCGCGAGGTTTGCGTCTCGCCTGCCAGAAACGCGCGGGCGATGTCCACGATGTATTCGCCGCGGTAGCCGTCTTCGGGGAACTCGATCGCCTGCCCCTGAAGCTCCCGCGCACGCGCCTGTACCGAGATCGCCAGCTTGTCGATCTGCACGCCAGCGTCGTTGTAGTAGAACTCGCGCGTCACCTGCCAGCCCTGCGCGGCCAGCAGATTAGCGAGCGCATCGCCCAGCGCGCCCTGCCGCGCGTGGCCCAGATGCAGCGGGCCGGTCGGGTTGGCCGAAACGAACTCCACCATCACCCGCTCGCCCGCGTGCGCCGAGGACGTGCCGAAGCATTGCCGCTCGCGCAGCACCTGGCGCACGACCGTGAGCTTGGCCGCCGCCGCCAGCCGCAGGTTGATGAAGCCGGGACCGGCGACTTCCACCGCGTCCACCAGCCCCGTCGCGGCGGGGTTCACGCGCAGCGCAGCGGCGATCGCTTGCGCCACCTCGCGCGGGTTCTTTTTCAGCGCCTTGGCCGCTTGCAGCGCGACGTTGCAGGCCAGATCGCCATGCGCCGCGACCTTGGGCCGCTCCAGCGGCACCGATAGTGGTGGCGCGCCGAGTCCGGCGAGCGCCTGCTCGATCAACGCGGCGAGTTGCTGTTTCTGGGCGGGGAGCATCGGCGGTCGCTCGCGCAGCGGGACGCGAGCGGCCCGAGATTCTAGCGAGCGGCCTGTGCGACGGCGGTCGGCGCGTTCAGCTGCGCCAACCACTGTTCGGCCTGCGCCTTGAACCGCGCCTGCTCGGCCCGCGGGATCGGCTCGCCGGGCAGAAACTTCTCCTGTAACGGGTTGACGAAGGTGCCGTTCTTCGAAACCCGATAGTCCAGATGCGGCCCGGTTGAGAGGCCGGTGGAGCCGACGTAGCCGATCACCTGCTTCTGCTTGACGCCGGCGCCGCGCCGCACGCCCTTGCCGATGCGCGACAGGTGGTTGTAGTAGGTCACGTAGCCGGCCCGGTGGCGCAACATCACCTGGATTCCGTTCCCGCCCTTGTACCCGGCGAACTCCACCGTGCCGTCGGCCACCGCCCACACCGGCGTGCCGGTCGGTGCCGCGTAGTCGATCGCCAGATGCGGCCGCACGCCGCCCAGAACCGGGTGCGGGCGGCGGTGGGTGTAGCCCGAGCTGATCCGCGTGAACTCCAGCGGCGAGCGCAGGAAGGTCTTGCGCAGCGAGCGGCCCTCGAGGTCGTAGTGCGCAAACTTGCCGCCGACCGCGTAGCCCACGCCGGTCAACGCGCGCCTATCGTCGGCCGGCAGGTACTGCGCGGCGAGGATGCGGCCGTGATCGACGTAACGCCCGTCTGCGTAGCGCGCCTCGACCAGCAGCTGGAAGCGGTCGCCCTTTTGCGTGTCGGCGCCGAAGTCGAACTCGGACTCGAAGATCTGCACCAAGTCGAGCAGCAGCTGCGCCGAGATCGCGCCGGACTCGACCGCGTCCCAAAGGGAATTGACCACCTCGCCACGGCGCACTTCGACCCGCAGCTCGGGCGCAGTCTCCTGGCGGGTCACGGTCCAGCCGGACTCGCCGGCGCGCGCCTCGAAGCGCAGCCAGGGACTGACCGGCAGGCTCGCCTCGACCCAGCGCCCGTCGGCTTCGCGTGCGATGGCGAGCGCGTCGCCCGGGCGCAGGCGGCGCAGATCGGCGCCCGCGGCACGCAGCGCAGCGGCCAGCGCGTTGGCCTGCGGCAGATCGAGCCCGGCGCGCTTGAGTGCGCCGACCAGCGTGTCGCCGCGGCCAAGCTCCACGGTGCTGCGCGCCAGCGGCGGCGGCGTTGGCGGGGCCGCGGCTGGCGCCAGTTGCTCTTGCGCGACGGGAGGGGGAGCTTCGCTGTCCTGGGCCAGCCAAAGCACCCAGGCAACACCAGAGACGGCGGCCAGACAAACTGCGGCCGCCAGAGCCACACGGTTGCGCTGCATGGGACGCGACCTTACACGCGATGCGCCAGCCTGTGAACCCGCGGGCTTGCCCGTACGGGCCGCACACGGCGGCAGGTCGCGGCGGTGGGCAGGCCAGCGCGCACTACGCGGCCGAGCGCACCACTTTCTTCTCCCGCAAGGTCACGAACTCCTCCGCCGCCGTCGGGTGGATGCCCACCGTGGCATCGAAGTCCGCCTTGGTCAGCCCCGCCTTTACCGCGATGCCGATGCCCTGGATGATCTCCGGCGCGTCCGCGCCCACCATGTGCGCGCCGACCACGCGCTGCGTGGCGGCATCGACAATCAACTTCATCAACGTGCGCTCCTGCCGGCCGGACAGCGTGTGCTTCATCGCGCGGAAGTCGGTCTGATAGGCCTCGACCGTGCCGTACCGGGCCACCGCCTGTGCTTCGGTCAAGCCCACCGTGCCCACCGGCGGCTGGCTGAACACGGCGGTCGGCACATCGGCATGGTCGGCGGTGGCGGGCTTGCCGCCGTAGAGCGTGGCCGCCACGGCCGCGCCTTCGCGGATCGCCACCGGCGTCAGCGCGATGCGCTGGGTCACGTCGCCCACCGCGTAGATGTGCGGCACGCTGCTGCGCGATGCGGCATCCACCCGCACCGCGCCGCTGGCGGTGAGCGCCACGCCGGCCGGCTCCAGCCCCAGGCCCTGCGTGTTGGGCACGCGGCCGGTGGCGAACATCACCGCGTCCACGGCCTGCGGCGGCTGGCCGCCCAGCGCCAGATCGAGCGCGCCGTCCGCGCGCCGCGCGATCGCGAGCGGCGGCGCGTTCAGCAGCACGCGCACGCCCTTTTTCTCGATCTCGGCGTGCAGAAAGTGCCGCACGTCGTCGTCGAAGCCGCGCAGGAACTCCGGCCCGCGGTAGGCAAGCACGACTTCGCTGCCCAGCCCGTTGAAGATGCCGGCAAACTCCACCGCGATGTAGCCGCCGCCCAGGATCGCCACGCGGCGCGGCAACTCGGGCAGGTGAAACGCTTCGTTCGAGGTGAAGCCCAGCTCCGCGCCGGGCATCGCCGGCACCTGCGGGCGCCCGCCGGTGGCGATCAGGATGTGTGCGGCCGTGTGGCGCTGACCGGCGACTTCCACCGTGTGCGCATCCAGCAGCCGCGCCTGGCCGACGTGGATCGTCACGCCGGCTTTTTCCAGCAGGCCGCGGTAGACGCCTTCCAGCCGCGCGATCTCGCGGTCCTTGGCGGCGATCAGCGCGGGCCAGGAAAAGCTGCGCGCGCCGACCGTCCAGCCGTAGCCGGCCGCGTCTTCGAACTCCTCGGCAAAGTGCGAGGCGTACACCAGCAGCTTCTTGGGCACGCAGCCGCGGATCACGCAGGTGCCGCCGAGCCGGTAGCTTTCCGCCAGCGCCACGCGCGCGCCAAAGCCCGCACTCATCCGCGCCGCGCGCACGCCGCCCGAGCCGCCGCCGATGACGTAGAGATCGTAGTCGTAGGTTGCCATCGCCGATCCTTTCGGGTTGCGATTCTGCCTGTCGGCCACCGCAGCGATCCCTTACGCTTGGCACGATGAGGACCGAAATTGATCATCTCGTCGTCGCCTGCCGCGACCTCGATCACGGCACCGACTGGGCGCGCGCCACGCTGGGCGTGGAGCCGCAACCCGGCGGCAAGCACGCGACGATGGGCACGCACAACCGGCTGTTGAAGCTCGGGCCGCGCGTGTATCTGGAACTGATCGCCATCGACCCCGAGGCACCGGCACCCGCGCGCCCGCGCTGGTTCGGCCTCGACCGCGCGGACGTGCAGGCGCGCGCGGCGCGCGAGCCGGTCTTGCTCGCGTGGGTTGGCAGCTGCGACGACATCACTGCGGCGGTGACCGCCGTACCGCTGCTGGGCGAAGTGCTGCCCTTCACCCGCAACGCCTACGCCTGGCGCTTTGCGCTGACCGCCCATGGCGAACTCAACTACGACGGCGTGCTGCCGCCGCTGATCCAGTGGGACAGCGACGCCCACCCCTGCGATGCGCTGGAAGACCGGGGTTGTAAACTGCTGTCGCTGGAGCTGACGCATCCCGACGCGGCGGCGATCCTGCCGCTCTTTCGCAAGTTGCGCATCGCCGGCCCGGTCGAACTCGCCGCCGGCCCGCCGGCGCTGCGGGCGCGCCTGCGCGTGGCCGATGGCGGCGAGCGCGTGCTCGGCGGCTGATGCAAAGCGGGCCGACCGCGCTTACAGCCTTTCGCGCGCCGTGGTCTGAACTATCCGAGTCAGTCGTTCGAGCATCGGCACCTTCAGCCGCGAGTACTGCCAGTACAGAGGCACGGTCAGGGTCTGGCCGGGCACGAGCTCGACCAGCCGGCCGCTGGCCAGCAGCGCATCGACGAGCGGCGCCGGGTTCATGCCCCAGCCGAGCCCCGCCACGGTCGCATCGACAAAGGCCTGTGTCGAAGGCAACCAGTGGCGCGGCGCCGCGACCGTCTGCCGGCACACGCGCCGCAGCCAGCGCGCCTGCAGTTGGTCTTTGTGATTGAACACCAGGCTCGGCGCGCGGCGCAGCGTCTCGGCATTGACGCCCGCGGCAAAGTGGCGGCGCACGAACTCCGGGCTGGCCGTGGCGAGGTAGCGCAGCGCGCCGAGCCGCACGCTGCGGCAACCCGGCACCGCGGTGCCGTGCGCGCCGACGGCCGCGACCACCCGGCCGCGCCGCAGCCATTCGGCGGTGTAATCCTGGTCGTCGATGGCGACATCCAGCAGCGCGTTCTCCTGCTCGGCAAACCTTGCCAACGCAGCGATGAACCAGGTCGCCAGACTGTCGGCGTTGACGGCCACGCGCAGCGTCGGCCGCTCGACCGTGGCGGCACCTGCGGCGCGCGTGGTCGCCCCCGCGGACAAGCCCGCGCCGAGATCGGCTTCGAGCATGCCGACCAGTTCGGCATGGCGACACAGGCGGGCGCCGAGCTCGGTGGGCATGCAGGGTTGGCCGCGTACGACGAGTACCGCGCCGACGCGCTCTTCAAACAGCTTGACCCGCTGCGACACCGCCGAGGCCGTGACATACAAGGCCAGCGCGGCGCGCTCGAAGCTGCCCTCGCGGATCACCGCGGCGACCGCAGCCAAGGAAGAGTAGTCGAGCATGGCGCCGTCCGAGCGATCAAGAATCTCTGAACCAGCTTAAGCAAAAATTGCTGGTCGCGGTAGCGACCGTGCGCCGACACTGCGCGCATGGAACTCGAGGGTCTCTCTTCAGGTATCGCGCTGGGCGGCTCGCTGATCGTCGCCATCGGTGCGCAAAACGCTTTCGTGCTGCGCCAGGGCTTGCGGCGCGAATACGTCGGCGCAGTCGTCGCCCTGTGCGCGGCGATCGACATCCTGTTGATGACGGCGGGTGTGGCCGGCCTGGCTGGCCTGGTGCGGCTGAGTCCCGCCGTGCTGACGCTGTGCACCGCCGCCGGCACGGCCTTCCTGCTGTGGTACGGCTGGGGCGCAGCGCGGCGGGCGCTGGCGCCGCAGGTGCTGAGCGCACAAACGCAGGGGGCCGCGCAGAGCCGCGCGCGGGTGTTGGGCCAGACGCTGGCGATCACGCTGGCCAATCCGCACGTGTACCTGGATACCGTGCTGCTGGTGGGCGCCGTGGGCGCGAGTCAACCGGAGGCGCAACGGCTCTGGTTTCTGTTTGGTGCCAGTCTGGCCAGCGTGCTGTGGTTCACCGCGCTGGGCTTTGGTGCGCGCCTGCTGGCGCCGGTCTTTGCGCGACCGGTCGCCTGGCGCGTTCTCGACTTGGTGGTTGCCCTGACGATGTGGACGCTGGCCGCCCGTCTGCTGCGGGACGTGCTCGCGGCTTGAGGCGGGGTGCGTCCCGTCGTGCCGAGCCACTCCATTTCCAGGTCCTCAAGATAACTCTGTCGTTCCCGCTTTCGCGGGAACGACGTACCTTTGTTGTCCGAACGAAGCGGAAGTGGAATCAGTGCTGAATGGCCGGAAGCTTGAACAGCATCTCCACCCGCCCCGTCACCGTGCCGCGATAGTTCTTCACCTGCGGCCGCGCAAACGGCGCGAGCGGCGTCGCGCCGGGGTCGTCCAGCAGCCCCAGTTGCCGCAACACCTCCACCGTCACCGCATGCAGCGCGCGCGCGTTGCCGTCGGCCACGCGGATCGCGATGCCGACGCCCTGGCTGGCAATGCCGATCGCCTGCACGCCGTCCGCGCCCACCTTGCTCACCCAGTCGCCGGGGGCAGTCTGCATCAGCGCCAGATCGACCCGGCCGGCGCCGGACACCAGGTCGGGGTGCCGGCGCATCGCGTAGGCGAGCGCGCCGAGTTCCGGCGTGCTGCCCGTGGCCAACAGCGCAAAGGCCTGAGCCAGTCTGGTGAGCGGCAGCGCGTAGTTTGGCGCGCTGCAGCCGTCGATGCCCATCGGCAGCGCCACGCCGGGGGCAAAGCGCTGCACTGCGCGGCGCACCGCGGTCTGCGCCGGTGCGTCGGAATCGAGATAGCTGCCGAGCGGCTGGTCGCACAGCCGGGCCAGCGCCAGAAAACCGCTGTGCTTGCCCGAGCAGTTGTGGCACAGCGCGCTCCAGCGCACGCCCGCCAGCGCCTTGGTGTCGGAGCTCTGGAAGTAGTAGGGCGCATGGCAGCCGCATTGCAGATCGGCCTCGCTCGCGCCGATGGCCGCCAGCGTCCGCGCCGCCGTGGCGACGTGGATCGCCTCGCCGTTATGGCTCGCGCACATCAGCGCGAGTTGCTGCGAGTCGAAGCCGAAGCGCTCCACGCCGCCGCCCTCGACCAAGGCCAACGCCTGCAAGGGCTTCAACGACGAGCGGGTGAAGTTCAGCGACTCCGGGTCGCCGATGCCGGCAATGAGCTTGCCGGCGCTATCGACCACTGCGATCGAGCCGACGTGCACCAGCTCCGCATGGCCGCCGCGGGTGGTGGTGGCGAGGGGGACGTGATTGGGGACTTGCATGGTGAGTGATCGCCACTGTGCCGGTTGTCGTCTGATGCGTGGAGCGCGCAAGCGACACACAAAGCGCCCCAGCAAAGACGCGATCAATATCTAATCCAGCTTAACAAACTTAGGTTTGGGGGAAATGATCTTCGGAGCCATCGCCTTTACATGAAGCCAATCTGGAGCATTGACGCTGACCAACTTATGTGAACTAAGTATCAAGTCCTGTTGTGCGGCTTCATTTAGCGCATCCTCTATCTCTAAGGCTTTAGCATCCGGGTATTGTTCTAGCTGCTCCTGAATTTTCCGGGCCTTGGCGCTTGGCGTAATGAAGTAAGGGGGATGCTCTTGCTTGCCGAGGGTGCAAACTGCCCGTGCGACAGCGTGATAGGCATCGTTGAATAACCCCATGAATCCGTTGGGATCGGCCAGCGTTACAAGCCAAAGACCGTGTTTACTACTGTATTGCACGCCGCTTCTATTGTTAAAGTGCGTCGATTCAGGGACAATGCCAATCCTCAAGCCTTGCCCTCCTTCTAACTGGGCAAAGTTTGATTTTACTGTTGCCGCGAAATGACGCGGATCACCCTCTGCCGACAGAAACAAATCGGTCTTCCAGATTTTCTTTATGCGATCATTCAGGATAGGCTCGGCAATGTGTCCACGGGCCGCTACAGATACCCAAGGCCCGAAGCGAAAGGGCTTTCCGCTGCCTTGAGGTAGGAGGTACGAATCCGTTCCGGCCTCATCGACGACTGCATCCAAGAATCCAAGGTATTTGGCTCTTTCTTGCCCAAAGAGAAGGGAAGAAGGTTCAGCGTCCTTAACATACTTCGACGCGCGTCGCATTGCTTCGCTAATTGGTTTAGTAACGCTAGGCTCCTTGCCAAGGATCGCCTCGTGTATAGCCCACTCGAAACCATCGCCACGCATCCCTTTGTCTCTTTCAAGGCGTGCAACCTTCGCAATCTGTCGCATGCGAACATCAGCGAGCGGGGTGTTCAAGTCGGCAAGATCTTCTTCCGAAACCGCGTCAATTAATGCACGCAGTACAGATCTACTCACTGCGTAAAGAGCCCGTCCGTACTCGTCTATCGGGGCGTTCTGCTCAATAAATGTAATGTTTGCTGCCACAGTGAACTCCCAGCAATTGGTTTATGTGGTTGGCCGGCCGTGGTAGTCGGCGAACTATGAAGTGCTGCCGTCTCGCGCGGCAGAGTCAGTCCTCAGGCCGCGCCAGCCGCCGCTGGCGCCAACCTCGCATTGACTTCCTTCCGATACCGGTTCAACTCCTGCACGTTGGCAAAGCTGCGCTCGAAGAGCAGGCTCATGTTGTGCAGGATGCGCTCGACCACCTTGGTCTCCCACGCGGCGTCGAACTTGATCTGCTCGTCCAGCCAGCGCTCC
>JAJTHJ010000023.1 GCA_021298875.1 Burkholderiales bacterium
CGTGAAGGCGCTGCTCCGCTCGTCCTCGGCGAGCGGTTCGCGCCATTGCAGCTGTTGCTCCAGCACGGCGACCCCGGCTTCCGAAGCATCGCTGCTCAGTTGCTCGCGCCGCGC
This sequence comes from Burkholderiales bacterium, assembly GCA_021298875.1. GTDB lineage: Bacteria > Pseudomonadota > Gammaproteobacteria > Burkholderiales > Burkholderiaceae_F > JAJTHJ01. The sequence goes on from JAJTHJ010000023.1 coordinate 115, forward strand.
CACACGCGCGCGCAGCACTTCCGCAGGCGCCGCGCACGCGAGCAACGCAAAGCGCGCGCCGTGCGCCGCGGCCAACGCGCGGAACTCTGCCCGCTCGGCGCGTTTGAGCGACGCGGCATCGACGATCACCGGCACACGCGCTTGCAGCGCCAGCGCCGCGACTTCCTGGAGCCGTGCGTAGGTGCGGCGCGTCGCCTCGGCCGAGTAGATCGTGCCATCGCTGCGTGCGTGCGGCGCCAGCCCGAAGAGCCGCTTGCGCTCGACGTCGGCGCGCACGCGCACGCCGCCCAGGCGTTCGGCAAGCGCCAGCGCCACCGTGGACTTGCCGCTGCCGGACATCCCCGTCGTCGCCACCAGCACCGGCGGCGGCTCGCCGGCCAGCGCTTCGGCCAGCGCCAGATGCTCTTCGAAGTTGCGGTACTCGTGCACGCGCGCGGCACGCGCCACGCCCGGCTGGTGCTCGTGGATCAAGGCCACGCGCGCGCGCACCAGCGCGCGGTAGACGGCGTAGTAGCGCAGCACCGCCAGACCGTCGTAGTCGCCGGTCTGCTCCAGGTACTGCGAGACGAGCCGCCACGCCAGCCGCGGCTGCGCCAGGTCGTGCAGATCCATGAAGGCGAAGGCGAGGTCGCTCACGACGTCGATGAAGCGCAGTTCGGGGTTGAACTCGATGGCATCGAACGGGGTGGGAACGCCGTCCCACAACACGACGTTGGCCAAGTGCAGGTCGCCGTGGCATTCGCGCACACACCCGGCGGCGCGGCGCGCGGCAAAGGTCGGCGCGAGCTGCTGCGCGGCGCGGTCGATCCACTCCGTCAGCGCGTCGAGTCGCGCGCGCTCGGCCGCGCCGGTCGCCTGCGCGCGCATCTGCGTTGCGGTGGCGCGCGGCCAATGCTGCGCTGTCGCCGCACTGCCGTAGCGTGCATCGCGCACCGGCGCCGCGTTGGTGTGCAGCCGCGCAATGCCCAGTGCCAGCGCATCGACGTGCGCCGCGGTCAGCTCGCCGCGCCGCGCCAGCCGGTCCAGCCGCAGCGCGTTGTCGAAGCGGCGCATCCGCACTGCGTACTCCAGCGCCGGGCCGTCCCCACCGATGCGCGGCGCCTGCGGCGTGCCGGTAATCGGCAGCACGTCGAGATAGAGCGCCGGCGCGGTGCGGCGGTTCAGCCGCAACTCATCTTCGCAGAAACGGCGGCGGCGCTCGGCGGTGGAGAAATCGAGAAAGCCGAGCGCTACCGGCTTCTTGATCTTGTACGCGTACGCGCCCGCCAGCAGCACGGTGGAGATGTGGGTGTCGAGCCGCTCAACGCTTTCGACGGGATGCGGGTAGGCAGCGGAGCGGAGCAGTCCGGCGACAAGTTTTTCGTGCGCGACGAGTGCGGCGTCGGTCATCGCGGTCCGCGCTGCGCGGTCATGGGTCAGTCGGCGCGCGCCACCTGTACCAGACAGTCGTAAAAGGTCGGCGCGCGGCCGAGGTCGGTCAGCGCCTGGCTGGTGACCTCGTTGGCGTTCTTGCCGTCGCGCGCGAGCTTGCGCCACCAGATCGACAACGCCACCGCCACGCCGGGCCGGGCGCGGTCGGTCACGCGCGCGGCGAGCGTGAAGCTGCCGCGGTCGTTGAACACGCGCACCCGCTCGCCGTCGGCGATGCCGCGGGCGGCGGCGTCCTGCGCGTGGATTTCCAGCGTCGGCTCGCCCCCGGTGTCGCGCAGGCTTTGCACGTTGACAAAGCTGGAGTTCAGAAAGTTGCGCGCCGGCGGCGAGATGATTGCGAGCGGGTAGCGCGCGGCGAGTTCCGCGTTGCTGGTCGGGCCTTCGTAGGGCGGCAGGTAGTCGGGTGCGGGCAGCGTGGCGGTGGTGAACTCGCATTTGCCGCTCGGCGTGCCGAAGCCGCCTTGCGCAAACGGCGCATAGCGCTCGGGCACGTCGAGCCGCTGCCAGCCGCTTTGCTTGAGTTCGTCCCAGCAGGTCTCGCCGAGCGGGCCGGCGGCGGGCAGCGCCTGCGCGGCGATGGCGTCGTCGCTGTCGGCAAAGCAGGGGTCGGTGAAATCCATCGCCGCGGCCAGCCGGCGGAAGATTTCGCTGTTGGGCAGCGCCTCGCCCAGCGGCGCGATGGCCGGGTCGTTGGCGAGCGCGTACAGGTGGCCGTAGGTGCCGTGCAGGTCGGTGTGTTCGAGTTGCGTGGTGGCGGGCAGCAGGTAATCGGCGTAATCGGCGGTGTCGGTCTGGAAGTGCTCCAACACCACGGTGAACGGGTCTTCGCGCGCGAAGCCCTGCGCCACCTTGGCTGATTCCGGCGCCACAGCGACCGGGTTGCTGTTGTACACGATCAATGCCTCGATGGGCGGGTCGGCGGCGAGCAGATCGTTGCCGATGGTGCTCATGTTGATCGTGCGCGGCGTGCGGCCCGCCAGCAGATCGGGGCGCTGCACGGCCGCGCGGTTCCAGTTGAACATGCCTGAGCAGGACAGCAGCACGCCGCCCGCCGCGTCGCGCCAGTGGCCGGCGAGCGCCGGCAGGCTCGCCACCGCGCGCACGGCGTTGCCGCCGCCGCGGGCGCGCTGCATGCCGTAATTGAGGCGGATCGCCGCCGGGCGGATGTGCCAGTGGTCGTGCGCGAGTTGCTCGACCTCCGCCGCGGTGATGCCGCACAGCGCTGCCACGCGCGCCGGGTCGTACCACGCGGCGCGCTCGGCCAGTAGCTCGAAACCCAGCGTGTAGCGCTCGATGTAGTCGCGGTCGAGCCAGCCTGTGCGGATCAGCACGTGCGCGATGCCCAGCGCCAAGGCACCGTCGGTGCCCGGCAGCAGGGCGATGTGCTGGTGGCACTTCTCGGCGGTGAGCGACCGGTACGGGTCGATGCACACGAGCTTCGCCCCTTTGCGCTTGGCCTCCTGCGCGAACGTCCACAGATGCAGGTTGGAGGCAATGGCGTTCGCCCCCCAGAAGACGATCAGCTTCGCATCGGCAAAGGCTTCCATCGCCGGGCCGGTGCGCAGGCCGAGCGTGGCCGTGAGCCCCTCGGCGCCGGCGCTGGCGCAGATCGTGCGATCAAGCAGGCTGGCACCCAGCTTGTGAAAGAACCGCGCGGCCATGCCCTCGCCCTGCACCACGCCCATCGTGCCGGCGTAGGAGTAAGGCACGATCCGCTGCGGGTCGCGCGCGGCGATCTCTTGCAGGCGCGCGGCGATGTCGGTGAGCGCCTCCTCCCAGCTCACGCGGACGAAGCGGCCCTCGCCCTTCCTGCCGACGCGCTTCATTGGGTGAAGCAGCCGCTCCGGGTGGTAGGTGCGCTCCAGATAACGGCTGACCTTGGTGCAGAGCGCGCCGCGCGTGGTGGGGTGCTCGGGGTCGCCGGCGATCCTGATCGCGACGGGCTTGCCGTCGCGCTCTTCGACGGTGGTCAGCAGTGCGCAAGTATCCGGGCAGTCGTGCGGGCCGGCGCCGCGGACGACCGTGGTGCGCGCGGCGCGGTCGTCAGGCATGGCGTAGATCGGGCAACGGCTGTGCGATCAGCCGCGCGAAGAACGCGTCGCAAGCGGCGACCTGCGCATAGCTGATGTACTCGTCGGGCTTGTGCGCCTGCTCAATGCTGCCTGGTCCGAGCACCACCGTCGGGATGCCGGCGCGCATGAACACGCTGGCTTCGGTGGCGAAGCTCACCGCGCCGGTGCCGAGCGCGCGCGTGCCGGCGCGCTCCATCGCCAGTTGTACAACGGCTGCGGCAGGGTCGATGCCGAAGGCAGGGATGTTCATTCCGGGCGCAAAGCGGATACCGGCTTCCGGCGCCACCGCCTGCATCTTTGGTTCCAGTTCGCGCCGCGCATAAGCCTCGATCTCGGCAAACACGCGGTCAGTGTCGGCGCTCGGCAGGCCGCGCATCTCGAAGGTGAACTCGCAATCGCGCGGCACCACGTTGACGGCAATGCCGCCGGCGATCACCCCGGTTTGCAGCGTCGAGTGCGGCACCGCGAAGCGCGGATCGCGCGGCTCTTCGCGTGCATGACGCTCGGCCACGCTGTGGACGTAGCTCACCAGTTGCGCGGCAAACTCGATCGCGTTGACCGCCTGCGGCGCCAGCGACGAATGCGCCTCGCGCCCGCGCACGCGGCACACGCAGTCGCGCTTGCCCTTGTGCGCGACGATCGCCTGCATGTCGGTCGGCTCGCCGATCAGGCAGGCCGCGGGGCGGATGCCGCGCTCGGCCAGATCGGCCACCAAGTTGCGCACGCCGAGGAAGGTGGTTTCCTCTTCGTAGGTCAGCGAAAGATGCAGCGGCACGCTGTCCGCCGCGGCGACGAAACGATCCGCCCAGGCCAGCGCAATCGCGATAAACCCTTTCATGTCCGCTGCGCCGCGGCCGTGGATACGGCCATCGCGGTGGGTGGCGACAAAGGGGTCGCTCGTCCAGTCCTGCCCGTCGACCGGCACCACGTCGGTGTGGCCGGAGAGCACCAGCCCACCGGTCTTCAGCCGCTCCGGCTCGTGCGCCAGCGTGCAGAAGAGATTGGCCTTGGCGCCGCTCGCGTCGTAGAAGATCTGCGGCTTAAGCCCGAGTGCCGCGAGATGGTCGCGCGCGATTTCGATCACGCCCAGATTGGAGTCGCGGCTGACGGTCGGCACCGCGATCAGGCGGTCGATCATCGCCAGCGCGGCGGCGCTGGGGCTGTTCAAGGAGTCCATGGACGCTGATTCTAGGGGCCGGCCTGCGCGTAAGCACGAAGGCACAGTGGTCTTGGCGATGCGGCACGCTTTACCATCGGCGCCCCCTGCATGAAAACGCTGAGCCCATGAACCTCCTCGACCCCATCGTTCAGGCAAGCGCCGGCATCCGCGCGATCCGCCGCGACATCCACGCCCACCCGGAGCTTCGTTACGAAGAGCACCGCACCAGCGAACTGGTGGCGGCCAAGCTCGCCGAGTGGGGCATCGAAGTGCACCGCGGACTCGGCGGCACGGGTGTCGTCGGCGTGCTGCGCAACGGCACAGGGGCCAAGTCGATCGGCCTGCGCGCCGACATGGATGCGCTGCCGATCCAGGAGCTGAACCAGTTTGCGCACGCCTCGACCCACAGCGGCAAGATGCACGCCTGCGGCCACGACGGGCACACGGCGATGCTGCTCGGCGCCGCGCAGTATCTGGCGCGCGTGCGGCCGTTTGACGGCACGGTCAACTTCATCTTTCAGCCGGCCGAAGAAGGCGGCGCCGGCGCGCGCAAGATGATCGAGGATGGCCTCTTCGAGCGCTTCCCCTGCGACGCGGTGTTCGGCATGCACAACTGGCCCGGCTTTGCGGTCGGGCAGTTCGGCTTCGCGCCGGGGCCGATGATGGCCTCGGGCAATCTGTTCGAGATCTTCGTTAAGGGCCGCGGCGCGCACGCGGCGATGCCGCAGCAGGGGATCGACCCGGTATTCGTCGCGGTGCAGATCGTCAATGGCTTGCAAGGGATCATCACGCGCAACAAGAAGCCGATCGACCCGGCGGTGCTGTCGGTGACCATCATCAAGGCGGGCGATGCCAACAACGTGGTGCCCGACGAGGCCTACATCTGCGGCACCGTGCGCACCTTCGACGACAAGGTGACGGACTTGATCGAGGAGCGGATGCGCCGGATCGCCGCGCTGACCGCCGAGGCGCACGGCGCTACCGCGACCGTGAACTTCGACCGCTACTACCCGCCGACCGTCAACCACGCGGCCGAGGCCGCCTTCGCCGCCGACGTGGCAGCGGAACTGGTCGGCGAAGCCAACGTGGTGCGTGCGGTGGAGCCGACGATGGGCTCCGAGGACTTCTCCTTCATGCTGCGCGCGCGGCCCGGCTGCTACCTGTGGATCGGCAACGGCGACGGCAGCCACCGCGCCGCCGGCCACGGCCTGGGGCCGTGCCAACTTCACAACCCGAGCTTCGACTTCAACGACGAGTTGCTGCCGTTGGGGGCGACTTACTGGGTGCGGTTGGTGGAGAAGTTTCTGGCGCGGTAACTTCCGCGAAAGGGAAGGAGACCCAGCCCATGGCAAGAGACAAGCTCAAGACGGTCGGCGCGGCGGATAGTGCCGCCCAGCGCGCGAACTTCGTCTCCAGTGCAATTGCGTCGGCCGAGGAAGTCGATGCCGGCGGAAAGCTCTTCAAGGCAGACAGCGTTCATGCCCGCCTTGCTGCGCGCGTGCAGCAGATCGAAGCTGCGGCGGGGCGCGCGCCTTACCGAACCGCGCCCAGGGGCAGCCCAAAATAGCGCCGCACACGCCCGCTGCGGAACAGCAGCAGGCAGGCAGCCGTCGAAAGCGCCACGACCCCCAAGATAAGCGCCAGCCGCAGGTAAGGTTGGCCCAGCGAGACTCGCAGCGAGATCAACATTGCCGCAGTACGCAGCCACTCGAGCGTGGCGAGCAGCAACCCGGCTTGCACAATGCGCGCGGCCCACGGGCGCGGGAGCGTGAGCACCGCGAGCAGCGTCAGCGCCCCAACACTCGCCAGCGTTTGACCCGCGCGATGGAAGTGCGCGGCGAGCACAAGGAACGCCAGTGCCGGTGCGAACAGCAACACGGGTGGGCCACGCTTGGCAGGTTGCGGGTCGGCGTCCATCGGTACAGGAAGGAAGGCGCGCCAAATTAGCGGGAGTGCACCGAGGCCGGTTGAGCAAGGTCAACGCATGCTCGCGGTATCGGTCTAGCTTGAACATGCACCTCCAAGGAGGGCATCATGCAAAGGAACATGGGTCAAGGCAAGAGAAGCACCGGCCGCGACATGACCAAAGAGATGGCGCGCTCGCACGTGACTGAGCAGAGCGGGCGGCATCGCGGCGGAGCAGTCAAGACCGCGCCCAAGCTCGTCCCCGGGCCGGCGCCCAAGCGCGGCAGTTGATCGGCCGCGAGCAGGCTTAACGGGCGCGCACGCGCGCGCCTTCGCTGAGGTCGTTGCCCGGATAAACGACGACACTCTCGCCCGTCGCGAGGCCCTTCAGCACTTCGGCGCGCTCGTTGCCGCGCAGGCCGAGTTCGACGGCGCGCAGCCGCGCGCGGCCGCCTTCGATTGCGAACACGCTCCACTGTTCGCCCCGCTTGAAGAGCGCGCCCACTGGCACGCTGAGCGCCGCGTCCTTGCGGCCGACGATGAAGCGCGCCTCGACGCGAAAGGCGTCGCCCAGGCCCGGCGGCACCTGCGGCAGATCGAGGATCGCGTTCACGCGCTGCTCCTCCACGCCGAGCGCGGAGACTTTCGTAAACGCCGCGGGCTCGACCAGCCGCACGCGCGCCTCGAACGGCGCGCCGCCCCATTCGGACAGCACCACCGCCGTGCCGGGCGCGAGCCGCGCGCCGTCGCTGGACAGCACGTCCACCACTGCCTCAAGCCGCGTCGGGTCGCCCACCGTCACCACCGGCGTGCCGGCCGGCAGCACGCGCTCGCTTTGCTCGACCACGCGCAGCACGCGGCCGTCGGCCGGAGACAGCAGCGCGATCAGCGGCGCCTTGGCGTTCTCGGAGGCAAGCAGCGCGCGCACCGCGGCCACGTCGCCGGCGGCGGCGCGTGCGTGGGCAGCGGCGGCGTCGGCCTCGCGCGCCAGCGTGGCCTCGTTCAACTGCGCCTGCTCCAACGCCTGCGCGGAGACGAACTTGTTGGCGAGCAAGTCCTCGATCCGCCGCCGGTCGCGCACCGCTTGCGCGTGCTCGGCACGGGCGCGGGCGGCGCGCTGCTCGGCCTCGGCCAACAGCGCCTGCGCCGCCAGCAGGCGGGCCAGCGTCTCGCCGCGCTCGCCGGCGGCCAGCGGCGCCGGCGCCAGTTGCGCCAGCCTCCGGCCGACGCGCACCGGATCGCCCTCGTGCAGATCGACCCGCAGCAGCCGGCCCGCCACCGGCGCGGCCACCACGTAGCGCTCGTGGGCGCGGGTCTCGCCGTCTTCGGTAAAACTCGCGACTACGGTGGCTGGTTCGACCTTGGCAGTTTCCACCAACACCGGCTTGGGCCAGACAAACCAGAACAGGAGCGCCAGCACCAACACGCCGAGGCCGAGCCACCAGAGAAAGGAACGAGAGACTTTCATACGGATAAACCGCTCCGAACCGTCGTATGCGCTGGTGCCCGTGGCTACGGCCTTCCCTCACGCCAACCCCTCTCCCGGGGGGAGAGGGGCTGCAAAACCCTCTCCCTCCGGGAGAGGGTGGCGCGCAGCGCCGGGTGAGGGAAGAACGCCAGCCGTGGCTCAAGTGCGAAGGCCCGCCCCGGCCCCTTCATCTGTAACTTCACTTTCACTCCCTTGCTTTCAGCACGGCGGTCAGATCCATCCGTCGCGCCCGCCACGCGACAAAGGCACCCGACAGCGTCACGGCCGCCAGCACCATCGCCACACTCTGCCACAGCATGCCGCCGGTCAACACGAAGGGCAGCCGGTACAACTCCGTTTGCAACAAGCGGCTGAAGAACCAGCACAGCGCGGCGCCGAAGAGCAGCCCGAGCGGGATGCCGGCAGCCGTCAGCAGCGCTTGCTCGCCGAGCAGCAGGCGCGCGGTCTCGGCGCGGGTGAAGCCGAGCACGCGCAGCGTGGCGAGTTCGTAGCCGCGCTCGGACAAAGCGATGCGCGCGCCGTTGTAGACGAGGCCGAAGGCGATGGTGCCGGCGAACACCAGGTTGATGAAGGTCAGCACCAGAAAACTGCGCGCCAGCAAGTCGTAGAAGCTTTGCAGGGTCGCCGCGCGGATCGCCACGCCCGCCACCTGCGGCATCTGCTTCAGCCGCGCGTAGAGCGCATCGGTGGCGCCACTCTGCACGCGCAGCAACGCACCGGACAGCCAACGGTCTTCGCCCAGCGCGCGCGCCAGCCACGCGGCGTCGGCGTACAGGCCGAGGCCGAGCGGCTCATCGACCAGCGCCGCCACCGGCAGTCGCAGATGCGGGCGCTTGCCGTCGAGCACTTCGAGTTCCGCTTCGTCGCCGACCTGCAAGTCGAGGATGGCGGCGAGCGTTCGGTTGACCAGCAAACCCGCCGGCGGCAGCGGCACGCGCACGCGTCGCGCATCGACAATCCAGCGCAACTCGCCATCGGCCGGCAGCCCGAGCAACTGCACTTGCCGCGCGCGATGCTCGTGCCGCAGCCGCACCGGTACCGAACGGAACGGCTCCGCGCGCAGCACGCCGGGCAGACGCGCCAACTCGGACAAAGCCTCGGGGCCGCGCGGGTCGTTGAACGTGACCTGCACGTCCTCGCGCTGCACCAGGGCGAACTGGATCTGCATCGCCAGGTCCATCGCTGCGTAGAAGTACGCGGCGACGAGCGAGATCGCCAGCGCCAGCGCGATGCCGGTGCTGCTCACCAGCGCGCGCCAAGGCCGCCGCACGAGATTGCGCACGACGATGCGCGCCCCTTGCGGCAGCCGGCGCAGCGCGCGCAGCCGGTCGAAGGCATGCAGGCCAAAGACCGGCGGCGGCTCGGGTCGCATCGCTTCCGCCGGTGGCAACCGCGCGGCGCGGCGCGCGGCGTCCCAGGCCGCGGCGACTGCGGCCGCACCGACCAGCAGCACGGCGAAGAAGATCGCCTCGCCGGTGGCCGCGCGCACCAGCACCGGAAAGCGATAGAACTCCGCGTACATCTGCGCGATCGCCTCGCGCAGCCACCAGCCGAGCAGGCTCCCCAGCAGCGCGGCCAGCACCATCACCGGCAGCGCCAGCTTCAGGTAGTGCGCCACCAGCGCGCGCTCGCCGTAGCCGAAGGCCTTGAGCAAGCCGATCTGCGCGCGCTGCAAGGCCACCTGCCGGCTCAGGATCATGTGCAGCAAAAACGCGCCGATCGCCAGGAACACGGCGGGCAGCACGATTGCCTGCACGCGGTTTTGCGCGATCTCGTCGCAGATGAAGCGGTGCGAGAAATGCTCCTCGCGCCCGTAGGCGCCAGCGCCGCCATAAGGCGCCAGCAGCCGGTCGAACTCGGCCAGCACCGCGGCCTGCACCGCGCCGGGTGCCAGCCGCGCGGTCGCGTCGTTGAAGGCGCCTTCCATGTCGAAGACGCGGGCCAGCGCCTGCCGGTCCATCCACAGCACGCCAAAGCGGCGGTTGTCCGGCATCAGGTCGCCGGGGCCGGCTTCGTAGATGTACTCGGGCGACACCGCGATGCCACTCACCGTCAGCCGCTGCCAGCGGCCGTTGATGACGGCGGCGAAACTCGATCCCGGCTCGAACGCGTTGGCCGTGGCAAAGGCCTCGCTCACCGCGACTTGATCGGCGCGTCCCGGCGCCGGCAGCGCGCCGCGCCGCAGGTGCAGGCGGTTCAACACATTGCCGTCGGGCGCGAGCGAGACGATGCGGCCGCGCGCCGGCTCGGCCAGCTCCGGCAGATCGAGGTTGACATCGACGACCACCCGCGCATCGACCGCGGCCACTCCGGGCACCGCCGCCAGCCGCGCGGCGAGTGCCAGCGGCGCGCGCTTGGAAGAGGCAAACACATCGGCAAAGCGCCAGCTCGCGTAGTAGGCCTGCTGCGAGGCCGCGAGCGAGTGCAGCATCGAGTAGAACGCGACGAAGGACGCCACCCCCACCGCCACCACCACCGCGCAGGCCGCCAGTTGCCCGCGCAAGTGCCAGGCGTCGCGCAGTAGCTTGCGGTTCAGCGCAGAGGTCATGGCTCACCAGACCAGCTCGTCGGCGCTGCCGCGCGTCGCGTTGCGCGTTTCCTCGACGATCCGGCCCGACGACAACCGGATCACGCGGTCGGCCAGCGCGCCGATCGCGGCGTTGTGCGTGATCAGCAGCGTGATCGTGCCCAACTCGCGGTTCACGCGCGCCAGCACCTCGAGCACGCGGCGGCCGGTAGCGACATCGAGCGCACCGGTCGGCTCATCGCACAACAGCACGTCGGGCCGCTTGGCCACCGCGCGCGCGATGGCCACCCGCTGCTGCTCGCCGCCCGACAGTTGCGCGGGAAAGTGATCGGCGCGGTCGCCCAGCCCCACGAGTTCGAGCGCGGCGCGCGGGTCCATCGGCGCGGCGGCGATCTCGGTCACCAGCGCCACGTTCTCGGCCGCGGTCAGGCTCGGGATCAGGTTGTAGAACTGGAACACGAAGCCCACGTGCTCGCGGCGAAAGCGCGTCAGCGCCTCATCGCTGGCGGCGGTCAGGTCGTGGTCGAGGTAGTGCACCGTGCCCGAAGTCGGCAGGTCCAGCCCGCCCAGGATGCTGACCAGCGTGGACTTGCCGCTGCCCGAGGCGCCGAGCAGCACGACGAACTCGCGCTCGTGCAACTGCAAGGACACGTCGCTCAGCGCCCAGACTTCCGTGCCGCCGACCTCGTAGCGGCGCGACACCGAACGCATCTCGAACACCGCGGCGCCGGTTTGCACCGCTACGGCAGGTGCCGGGTCGGGCAGCGCAGGCATCGCAGGGCCTTACTCCGCGGGCGGCTCCCCACGCGGTCGACGCAACGCGCGCGCCGCGGCCGCGGCGGCGAGCGCAGCCACCACCGCCGACAGCGGATGCCGGCGCGCCAGCCGCAACGCGCCCAAGGCCACCGGGATCAGCCAGGGCCGCAGCCGCAACGCGGACGCCGCCGCAAAGAGCCAACCGCCGCGCCCCCGGCCAATCGATGCGGAAAACTGCGAGGCCACCGCCATCCACTGCCCCGCGCGCCGCGCGACGGCACGCAATTCGCCCGCTGCCTGCGCGAGTTCCGCACGCTGCATTTCGCCGCGCAGGCGCAGCAATTCGAGGCGAAGTTGCCGCTCGTCGGCACTCATGCTCATGGTCCCGGTGGCGGTTCTTCGCGCCGCGCGGCGAGCAAGGCTTCTCGGTCGCGCGCCAGTTCTTGCAGTGTTTGCGCCAGCAGCGGCGGCGCAGTGTCGATTTCGCGCCGCAGCCGCAGCAGCAGCCACATCGTCGCGCCGCCGTAGGCGAGCGCCAGCAGCAGTAAGGTTGCGGCACCCCAGCGATCCCACAGCAGCACCGCCAGCCAGGCCGACGCGGTGCCGAGCGCCAGCAAGGCCAGCACCGCGACTGCGACGCCCAAACCGGCCCAGCGCGCCAGTTGCGCGCGCGCCTGCGCGAGTTCGAGCGAAGCCTGCTCAGCGCGGATTTGCAGCAGCGAGGCGGCACCGCCTAGCAAGCGGCCCAACGATTGCGGCATCGACGCCATGGCGAGACTCCGCCCCCACCCCGGCCCTCCCCCGCA